>JBILFA010000159.1:0-6235 GCA_044351795.1 Bdellovibrionota bacterium
GGCCGAAGATGAGAGCGCGAAAAAATCCTCAATGTATCGCAGCGGATACACCTGCGGTTTTTTCACGCTCTCAGCTTCGACCATCACCAAAACCTCGAACTTCTCGCTACGAAGCCATTTTTCCGCAGCCTGTTAACCCTAAACCAGCGCGGCGTCGAGCGCACTCCTGAGGTGGTGGTCCTCGTTTGCGGATGGAACCTGTTGGTTTTACAGCGATTTGTTTCTTGTGTCGACATAGATTTTGCCCGCCGGTATCATACTTGGATGAAGGGAATTTCAGCGGCGAATCAAGGAATCGATTCTACGTCCGAGTGGCAGACTCGTGTGAAAGAGTTTGGCGGACCCCAGTTCGTGGTCGACGTAGTGCGCCGATCCTTCGATGTTATCATGGAGATATACCGGCGCGCGGAGGTCTCTTCCGTTAGTAAGTCCGATGGCTCTCCGCTCTCCGAAGCCGACCTCGCAGCAGCGGCGTTGATAGAGCGGGAACTTGCAAGCACGGGAATTCCGGTTGTTTGTGAAGAGAGTGATACCGCCTCGCGAGCGGTAGGGCAGATGTTTTGGTTGGTCGACCCACTCGATGGCACTAAGGAGTTCATAGCCCGTAACGGGGAGTTTACCGTTAATGTCGCTTTGATCGCCGATGGTGTTCCGGTAGTGGGAGTTGTTGGTATTCCGGTGTCGGGAGAGATCTACATGGCGGCCCGTGGGTTCGGGGCGTACCGCATCTCGCACGGGATCCCCACTCCGATACGTAACGAGCGCTCCACTAAGGATCTGGTGGCGGCTGTAAGTCGCTCTCATCGGTCATCTGGGGACGAGAAATGGCTACAGGCGTTCGGTGTTCGGGATACTGTATGCAGCGGCTCTTCGATAAAGTTTTGTCGTGTGGCGGAGGGGCAGGCTGATATTTATGGCCGCTTCGGACGCACGATGGAGTGGGACACAGCGGCAGGCCACTGTCTGCTCAATGAAGCGGGGTGTAAGCTTCTAGTAGCTGCGACCGGTGAGGAGCTCCGGTATGGGAAGTCCGAATACGCCAATCCGAGCTTTATCGCTTGTCGCTCCGATGTCCCCTGGATGCCGATAGTCGAAGAATCGAGTGCGGCCTAAAGACTGATCAGTGTCAGCACTAGAAGGCGTCGACAGATCCAGCAGTGGAGAACGAGTCCATATCGCTCTCATCGAGGTTGTCGAAACGGGTGTATTCGCCTGAGAAGGCTACGCGGACCGCGCCGGTCGGACCGGTTCTCTGCTTAGCAATGATAATCTCGGCTACGCCCTTATCGGGTGACTCCTTGTTGTAGACCTCATCACGATAAATGAACATGATGATATCGGCATCTTGCTCGATAGCGCCCGATTCACGGAGGTCGGACATCATCGGTCGTTTGTCGTTGCGGGATTCAACCGAACGGTTGAGCTGTGAGAGCGCGATAACAGGGACGTGTAGTTCCTTAGCGAGTGCCTTGAGCGAGCGCGATATATCGGAGATCTCCTGCTCGCGGGAGTGGCTGTACGTGGGGCTTCTCAAGAGCTGAAGGTAATCGACCACTATCATTCCGAGTGGGTGATCGCGATGCAGCCGACGCGCTTTGGCTCGGAGCTCGGTTATCGTGAGTGCTGGCGTGTCGTCGATGAATATCTCAGCTTCTGAGATACGACTTGCCCCGTCTACGATGCGGGCGAAGTCTCGCTCGCTCAGATCTCCCGTTCGGACGCTTGAGTTGTTGATGCGGGACTCGCTGCACAGCATACGCAAGACGAGCTGCTCTTTGGACATTTCCAGAGAGAAGAAGGCTACGGGTTTACGGAAGTAGATACCGATGTACTGACTCCATCCGAGAACGAGCGAGGTCTTACCCATCGCAGGTCGTGCTGCAACGATGATCAGGTCGGAAGGCTGAAAGCCTGCCGTCATGTTGTCGAGTTTGTCCAAGCCGCTCGGAACTCCGGTCACGGGTTCCTTCTGGTCGTAGAGCTTCTCGACTAGGCGTATCGAGTCTTGCACGACGTCGCCCACGCGATGAAACGCTTGGCTGACGCGTAGATCCGAAACCCCTAGGATGCGCTGTTCCGCTCCGTCGAGAAACTCCTCGATGTCTCCTTCGAGCTCAAAGGCTGAGCTGATGATGTCTGTCGATTCGTGGATGAGTCGTCGGCGAACCGACATCTCTTTGATTACCTTGGCGTAGTAGGAGACGTTTGCCGCGTTGGGAACGCTCGAGGCGAGTGACGAGAGCACCTGTTGTCCACCGACATTTTCGAGGTGCCCCATGACGCGTAGCTGTTGGCCCAGCGTTACGATATCGATAGGTTCGCGTCGATCAGAGAGCGTCGCCATCGCTGCGAAGATCGTCTGGTGAGATGTCTTGTAGAAGTCCTCCGCTCTCAGTCGTTCGAGGCAGATGTTGATCGCTTGATTGTCGAGGAGGATGCTTCCCAATACGGATTCCTCCGCTTCGAGTGACTGTGGTGGGATCCGTCCCTGCGGGTACTCGCGTGACTCGTTGCGATCTCGGGAGTCTTTGAAATTTCGGGAGTCTTTGAAACGACGGGGGTTTTCCATGGCACCGATGTGAGCGAACAACGTGAACTGCTTTCGAGCGATTCGATGCAAAGATAGCTTTGAAGCACGCCGAAAGAGCTCTCTACACTCGAAGGCAGGAGTATCGTTCAGCGGCCCGGAGAGGTCAACAGCAAAGGGTGTTCAGTGGCTAAAAACGGGGGCCGTTTTCGGCGACTTCCTACGCCCCTACGACGAACTTTCGATAGTCATCCATGCTCTGTCGAATTACGGAGTGCGCGACCTTTCGATTGTACAGATCCGTGACCTGGACCTTGGGAGTCTTCCTAACCCCCGGGATCTCCTTGTAGGTGAGGAAGTAGTGTCTCAGCCGATCGATGATTCCTTCTGGAAGTTGGGAGACGTCGGTTACATTGCGGTAGACGTCGTCCCCTTCGAGCACAGCGATAATCTTATCGTCTGCTTCGGAGCCATCTATCAGCCGAAAGCCGCCGACAGGACGTGCTCGAACGAGGATATCACCGTGAAGGATCGGCCGCTCGGTCAGTATGCAGATATCCATAGGATCCCCGTCTCCCCGAATGGTGCGTTTTCCGAGCGCCTTTGCAGAGAGTTGTCCGACACCGTCGCCGCACAAGGTCTGCGGAATGAACCCGTAGAGGGTGGGGCAGTGATTTGAGTATTTTTGCGGTCGGTCGACCCTTAATATACCGGATTCCTTGTCGACTTCGAACTTTACGGTGTCAGTAGGAACGATCTCTATGTAGCACGTTACGGTCACTGGGGCATCGTCCCCAATTGGGATTCCGTGCCACGGGTGGGCTCTATATACGGGTACTGTCGGCATAGCCCCTTAGCATGGAAGGTGAGTGGCCTCATGTGCAAGAGTAAAATTCCGCCGACTATTGATTTATGATCAGAGTTTCGGTGCAAGGAGGGACGGTAGTGACTTCCCCTGCCTTACTTTGCTTGAATCGTCCGATTGTCCCAAACACTCCTAAAGAAAAGAGAAGTCGGTGCCGAACTCTTACTATAGGCTCCTCGGACATAGGTTCCTCGATGCAACCCCTCAGGAAGGCGGTTCTGTTCTTTATCTCCTTGCTATTGCTCATAATTTTGAGCAACACGGAGGCCCTGTGCCAAGAAAAGCAACGAAAACTCCTGTTATTCAGAGATTCATTCGGTTCTCAGTCCTCCGGCCAATTACGACCTGGGGCAACGACCGATGTGTCTACAGGAGTTGGAACGGTGCTGGAGGAAAGGAGTGGTCGCTCGGGAATCTTCGACAACTACTACATCGATGGCGTGAGGCGTCTCCAGATCGAGGCTAACCCTACCCGCAACATCAACGACGTAGACGACGATGTCCTGAGTCGAGCAGCCCAACGGGTTCTCACCGTTCAGACGACCGATGCTATTAACTCGACCCTGAACAACTCCGAGTTACGTGACACGTATAGGCAGTTGGTGAGGTCGCTGCAAAAAGCGAGAGATACCGTGAAGTTCAGCGTCCGCAGCGATCACGCTGGATACCACTTCACGCAGAAGCAACAAGGAAAGAAGCTGTTGGAATTTCATCTGGAGCCTAACGATAGAACCGGGGTCGCACCGCACGTTACGATAGCTGACACAGGTCGCCTCCGCTACGATCCTTCGCGCAGTGCGGTGCTCTTCGAAGTTCGAAGAGACTGGTAGTTCATGCCAACTGACCAACGACGGTCAGTTCATTCTTGTTGTGAGTGAGCTGCTTTCCATCCCACCATGAGCAGTGTCGAGCGAGGAGCTGTCTGACAGCCGCCAGGCTGGTACAGTCAGGATCTCCTTTGAACTTGATAGTCACGCAGAAGTTCCGGCACAGTTTGCGGGTTATCCATGTGGTAAGTAGATCGGTGGTTCGATCGGGGGTCGTAATGACGTCACACACCATCCAGTCAACGGTCGTATCCGGTAGCCAGGAGAGTGCGTTTCCTTTGACGAAGGAAACCTGCTTGCTTCTCATGAGGCGCTCATCCAGGGGGCTGCGATCGATGGCAGTAACGTGGCAGCCGTGCTTTACGAGGACGTGAGTCCATCCACCTGGTGCCGCGCCGAGATCCACACACGTTGCACCTTTGGTAAAGCTAAGTCCGAAAAGCGAGCAAGCCTCTAGCAGCTTCTTGAAGGCTCGCGATGGTGGGCTAGGGTCGTCTGGGATGTCGATATAACCGCCGAGATACGGAACGAAGGAGCTTGCGAGTGCAGCTTGAATGTCAGGTGCTGTAACACTCATGAATCCGCGGTCGGGGCCGAGCGTGAGCACCTGGACGATGGTGGCATCTCTCGTAGGGTGGTCCGTTAAGGTTCTCAGGAGCGATCGACGCTTTTGTTTCAGGTACGCCAGGACCTCCTCGGTGATCAGGCGCTGCCGAGAGTATCGCTCGCCAGTATGGACGCTTTGGGGCTCAAAGATGTGCAATCCCCAGTTCGCCTGAGATTCTCCCAGGGCGGCGATGAGGCGCTGCGAGATGGCCTGTGCCCACAAGCGAATCGAAGTGGCTTCAAGCCGTACGGCGTTCGGGAGTATCTGACGAGTGAAGAAGAGGGGGTAGCCATACAGTGCATCGAGAGGTGCTTCGGGGAGCTCTACCACCCCGGCTGTGAGCCGTGTACACTTCACGGGCGAGGCGGTAGAAAGCCCCACGAGCTCTTGAATGGCGTTGTTCTCTTCGCCGTCTCGCGTGACACAGATATGTATTATTGCTTCGGAAGCCATGACACCACGTTCACCATACCCTTCGAGGCGGCCTGGTAAACCGCCTCACTCCAAAACGAGTACCACGAAGCGCCCTGCGGAGCGAGAGGTGAGGCGACCGCATCCTGCTCGCGCTGGTGAGGACATCATCAAGTTTATCGGTGTTCAGTGTTGCCTAACGATAGCTGAGCAACGCCGGAGTGAGATCCGTCGATTGTTTGTGTCTGCCGAGCAGACGGAGACCTTCGGACGCCTGCTGGCCTGGTGCAACAAGCGCGACATTCCCACCAAGATCGTAGAGTACGAAGAGTTGGCTCGCATCGCCGGGACCGAACATCATGAAGGGGTTTGTATAGAGGCCAAGTCGGTCCGGATCCTGAAGCCCGCAGAGTTCGTCGGCCGCGTGGCCGATATTCAGCGTGGGGTCGTCGTGCTCCTTCAAGGGGTTGAGAATCCCCACAATGTCGGAGCGATCCTTCGCACCTGCTGCTTCTTCGGTGTTACGGGAGTAGTCGTGCAGTCCGAGGTCATGACCACCCTCTCGGGAGCGGCATGCCGTATCGCAGAGGGCGCTGCCGAGCATGTACAGATCTCAATCGTACGGGATGCTCGTGATGTTGTGGAATACTTGAAGGAGGCCAGCTTCTCGGTTGTAGCCACTACTCCGCACGAGGCGCGAAGTCTCTACGCAGTTACCTGGCCCGACAGGGTGGTTATCGTCTTTGGGGCCGAAGGGAGTGGTGTGTCCGAGGAGATGCTGGCGCTTGCGGATAGTAAGGTGGCGGTTCCTCGCCTCGGACCGATCGAGAGTTTGAACGTGGCTACCTGCGTTGGCTCAGTGTTGACTGAGGCACGACGGAGCGCGGTTGTTAAGGGCTTAGTTCGCCGATTTTCAACGTAGTTACCACTGGAGCCCGCCAATTTCCTATCGTCGTGGGCTGTCCATTGGGTATACTTTCTAAAGAGAAGGCGATTTT
>JBILFA010000160.1:0-6212 GCA_044351795.1 Bdellovibrionota bacterium
AGTCACTGCGCCGCTCATCGGGGGCAACTTGGCCGTTTTATGCTCACTGATAGGTACCCCGTTCTTTCCCTCTTTGGCCGGCAAGATATTGTTCTTCGAAGATATCGGGGAAACTCCTTTTCGTATCGATCGCAATCTGACTCACCTCCTCTCTCTGGGCTTACTCGACTCAGTCGCAGGTTTTGCTCTCGGTCTTTTCAAAGATTGTGCGTATCGTCCCCCGAAGGCTGGAGACCCGCTCGAGTATCGTCAAGATTTGCGTGATGTCATCACTGAGAGGCTTCGCCCGCTCGGAAAACCGATCATCATGGGGCTACCGTTCGGCCACCTTCCGCTCAACGCCACTCTCCCCATCGGCGCGCTCGCGACCCTGGATGCTACCAAGGGAGACCTGCTCATCGAGGACTCAAGCGTTACGTAGATTAAGCGCTTTAGAGCTACTCCCGAACCCGCTCTCCATTTTCGAACGTCAGATCCTCTTCCTTTCCTGTGGTACGATCCTTGATCTTCACCGTCACGAGATTCCGAGCCTGCTCCATCACAGGCTGGTTAGAGCTACTGTACAATGAGCTTTCAGGAATTGGATTGGAAGAAGCTACTGCCCCACTGTCATCCGAGCCGCGCAATACGAGAGATAGCCTACCGTGCAGTGAAGCTAAGCGGACCCTCAAGGAGTCCCTGTTCGAGAGGAGAAGAGTCACTGTGTGCGGGATATCTTCCTGGGGTGACTTAGCCGGATCCTTATTCTGCGCTCCCTCGGTCTTGTTATTCGCCGAAAGAACCTTGGCATTGGCTGCTACCAGCGAAACAGTTCTCGGTCCTGTCAAGGTCGTGACCCAAAACACATCGACCCGAGCACCCGCCTGAGCCCAGCCCTCTACGCTACTTGTGGCATCTACAGGGATAGCTATGGCGCGATAGCCGGTGGGGATGGAGGCCGTAAGGGCGTTAACCGGCTGCAAGCTCGTCAACAGATCGCGATTGACGGGTTGATTCGCAATCAACAGGCTTTTTGTGAAGAGCCCCCGGACCTCTTCGAAGTCTCTCACTACCTCCGGCCCGACAGCCTCCTCAGGACGTTTGTCTCGACGGAACAGAGTCGGTTCCAGCGCTATACCGGGTAAGATGTTGTCTAGGGGGACTATCACGTCAACTCCGTTGGTCGTCTCAACGAGGGCGGCAGTCGACTCCGTTCGAGTTGCAGCACCACTTGCCGGACTCGAGAAGTGCATGAAGGCAACTACACCGATGATGCTTACGAAGAAGATAACGGAGAGCAAAACGAACTGAAGAAGAATTGTCTCGGGACGACGGCGAACTCGAACGAAGTTATTCCTCTGGAACATATCCCAACCCCTCACACAACCGGACAACAACATGCTGATTACAAGCCTGACCACCGACTGGTGATTCTACGTACTGCCATCCCACAAATCGAAGCCCACACATGGTTATCGGCATAAAAACCCGAAATGTATCACTATTTAATCACTTTTTTGCAACTCGGCGAATTCATTAAATTTTACATGGGAGATTCTCGTACGGCAGCCAGTTGACCCAACAGCTCTCGGCAGAGCAGGCGCTAACTCGTCATACTCTTTAAGAGCTGCAACTGTCCGAGCAGGAGCACGACTGCCACCTCTACCCGAACAATTCTATCGCCGAGGCCTACAACGCTGAATCCGTGTTCCCCAAAGAGCTGAACTTCACCTGCGCTCCAACCTCGCTCCGGGCCGATCGCTACAAGCTGCTCTCTGCCCACCAGTGCGCTATCAGAGACCGACAGATCTCTTCCACTTGGATGCGCCAAAAGACGGGAGACCTCTCTACCCATGGCAAGCTGAGGCAACTTAGTGTCCATGAAATAGCAAAACGTGCGATGCACCTTAATCTCAGGAAGGTGACTATCCCACACCTGCTCTAAAGCCTTCACTCCCTCATCGAGAATCCCTTCATCACTCAGAGCTCGCGACTGCAGATAGCTTCTTTCACCAAGCTCACTCCTGACAAAATGCACCGAACGCACTCCGAGCATGACTGAGGCCTGAATGACCTTCTTGACAGTCTGTGGTCGGGGGACACCAACTATGAGATCGATCGGCCGACGCTCCAAGGAGGGGAGGAAGAGAGACAGCTCAAGTACGATCCGTTCAAGAGTCGCCTCTACTACGATACCTTCGCCCCGCATTCCGCCGAGAACCGCCACTCGGCACGACACCCCCACCCTCAACTCGTGAGTTTCGAAGGCATAACGAGCCCGGTCGGCTATAAGGACCGCTTCCTTATTCTCTACACACTCGTGCTCTAAAATGATAAGAGAGTTCATTGAACTATGGTACACGACAAGCACAACATCATCCAGCAGATGCTCGAGTTACGCGGTAGTTCGCAAGGTTCAGTGCCGAATCCACGGGCGATACCACTCTTCGTCGATTCTCTGCTGGAGGTTTTATTTCCCCATTTCTCAGATCGAGAGCCCGCCACTCTGTCGTATGTGACGGAGCTCATGCACACGAGCGCACAGCGCCTTCATGATCTGTGTGTGCCGGTTATCGTAAGTGACGATGCGAGAGCAGCTCTTCAGGGAGCGTTTATCGACCAGCTCCCCTCGTTTTGTACGACCCTCTGCGAGGATGCGGAAGCGATATATCAGGGGGACCCAGCGGCCGCAAATGTGGACGAAGTGATCGTGGCATACCCAGGATTTCTTGCTATAGCCGTGTACCGCGTCGCGAACTGGCTTTTTAGGCAAAATATCCCGATCGTTCCCCGCATGATGACGGAATACGCGCATCGTCTGACCGGAATCGACATCCATCCAGGAGCCGCTATCGGGAGAGCATTTGTCATCGACCACGGAACCGGCATCGTCATCGGGCAAACCACGATCATCCACGACAACGTAAAAATCTACCAAGGCGTGACGCTGGGCGCACTGAGCGTGGACAAATCATCAGCAGACAAGAAGCGGCATCCTACGATCGAGAGCAACGTGGTCATCTACGCCAATGCGACGATACTGGGCGGAGACACGACAATCGGTTCGGGAAGCATCATCGGAGGTAACGTCTGGCTCGTCACCAGCGTTGCCCCAAACTCTCGAGTGTATCATCGATCTGAGCACACGGTTAGATCGTCCGACTAGTAAAGCAGAGATGACACTTCACGGAAATGAGTGGGTCACAGGGGGGCAGTGACATTCACTAACTCTTTGTTTTTACCAGTGCAAAGCTCGGTTACACGTAGATGTGGTTAGCCTAGATCCCATCCCATACATGTTTGAACCCCTGAGTAACCCCGGAGCCGGAGACGTCACCTAGTACAAGAGGTCTCTGAAGCAGACGGCTGGTATGCCACTCTAGAAATCGCTCTCGAAGCCATACATCGAGCCGGTATCCTAGAAGCTCTTCGATAGAAAAACCACCGAAGATATCCGCCCTGTCGAGGAGACGGGCATGTACATGCTGTGTCATGGTATCGAGCGTTACCACTCCTCGAATTTCGATTCGCTGGCCTTCGATTCGCGTTGAGTGTGCGCTCTGATTCCACCACCGATGTCCGAGCGCCTCCGCTACGCCAAGCAATATCTCGTCGGTAATATAGGGCAGGAAAAATGCTCGCGAAAAAGTCAGGCACGTCCCGCATTTCCGAAGAATCAGATCATAGACATCGAGCGGGTGGAGAGCATTGCTTCGACACAAGAACTCGAGTCGAGTGTCCGAAGGGAGAGAGGTCTTCGTTTTTCGTCTCGACGAGCGTTGCATCAGTGCTGACACCACCTCGTCTTCATCGATCTGCGGCACTTCCTCCGTAGAGCGAGGCGATTGCAAGAGCTCTTTAATCCAATGAAACCTCTCCGGAATGGTGCCCCACAAATACTGCGTGGATTCAATTCCGTAGCGCCCACACGGCATCCGCCCCACAGGAACTCCGAAAATAGATTCCACGTCATCTCGCTCTGAGGGGCTACATTTCACACATCGCTCTACTTGTTGCTCGAGCTCATCCTCGACGAGAAGCAACAAGACCTCGAGCGACAGGAGCACTTGGGGCGTTTCACGAATTTCAGGTTGAAATGTCACATCTGTCGGATCATGAGATACGAGCGCTCGCTTAATCGCCGCTGCGGCCGAAACCAGTCTAGGATCAATAAAGTCGAGATCCCGAGGGATTGGAAGCTTGCGTACTATGCCCTCGGGCAACTGGATCTTGCCTCCTACTCTCCGCGCACCAAGGGAGCCGAAACGTGAATTGAGAAACGCGACTACTCGCTCGTCGTCACAGAAAAAGCCCGCTGCTGCAGCACGCCCGAAGCTCCATCCTTCGTCCTTTTGTCGTAGTCCCAAGCTTCCATTCGCAAACCATGTGTAGGTCCATCCTGAGCGCTCGAAAAACGGCTCCACACGCAGACCCGAGCGTGGATTGCGCTCAAACTCGGGCCGACCGGTCGACCAGTCGAGCAGATAGCGATTCAATCCAAACCAGCGCCCATACCCTCCCCCCTTACTGTGCACACGCCATCGCTCCGGATCGGGAACAACCTCCCAATGGAAACGCACCAGCCGTCGATCATCGTTGGTCTGTAACCCGACTACGACCTCGGCACTATCGCTTACTGTGCGCCCCGAGCACTGCAAGGTACGCGGCAACTTCGACAGATAGAACTCCGTCGGGCTGTGTCTGTCTCGAAGGTCTCGCTGGGCTAGCGAGCGGACGAGCGAAGCCGAGCCGTTCGAATCAAACTCCAACAGTGCCGCGGCTTTTTCGCTCGGTCCGGAGCAGCCAGCTATATCGAGTACCGTAAGCCGGTGATCATCAGGCGGCGGAAGACGCCGAGCTGTGGTGAGAAGAATCCGAACTCCATCATGGAGCCCCAACTCTCTTCGAAACGCGCCATCTCCGAGCTCGCACAAGAGGTCGATACTCAGAGCATGATACAGCCCGGGGAAGGAGTGGCCACCATTTCTCAGACCGTCATAGCTGCTCAATCGCAGCCACTTGTCGACCGTAACCAACGCAAGACTACCCATCGGCGCCAGCAGCTCAACACAGCGCTGCATAAACGCAGCACATAGATCGGCCGCAGCATCCGGGTATTCGGTATCGAGAAAGGCTCGCATCTGCTCCGTCAGCTTGCGCCTTCCCAAGTATGGAGGATTGGTTGCAATACAACGATATGCTCGATTGAGAAGCGGTTCGGTACTTCTCCGATCCAAAGAGCCGAACTCAGAAGCTACAGGACGAATGGCGGATTGCAACGCGCGCCATGTGCGCTCCGCTGCGTTCGGCTCATAGCGAATCGCCTCGAGCCACACGATGACTCTGCACAATTCAACAGCATATGGATCTATATCGACTCCAAACAGCCGCTCGCAAACGAAATCCGTCACTGCCTTTGCTGAGCCGGTGCGCGCATACACATTTCTCACACCTTCAACGAGGAAGTGTCCTGCACCGCATGCCGGATCGAAGAGCTCACACACTTCCGGCGAGTCCTTACCGAAGGAGCGCCCAATAAGGAACCGAGTCATGTATTCTTCGGTAAAAAGCTGCGTCGCAGCGGCGACCGAAATATGCAGGGGTGACGTTTCTCCCCGACGACTAACCGCCCAGGTACTGCGGGCTCTCTCCTCCTCGTTCCAGATCTGATATGCCCACCCAAGAACGAGCGGCTCTCCACGCGCAACATCGCACACACGAGAGACTAATTCAGAAAGAAGCGCAGTATAGCGCGGCATCACATGGGCTATCCGCTCCACAAATCCCACTGCGGCTCTACCTTGCGCCTGGAGCACCTCGAGTAGCCGCGATGGATGAAAATCTGATAAGGGTGTCGAGTCTGGGATGAGCTTTGACAGGCAAAACGCGAAAAAGAGATCGCGTGCATCTTCCCGGCTCAACTCACCTGTCTCCGCCAAGCGCCGCCTGAGGGTCCTAATCGCTCGGTATATCTCCATCAAAGTTCCTCACATCAAAGGAGTTCCCGTCGCCGACCGAGGCCTTGCTTCACTGCCTTCAGTCCATAGGTCCCCTTAATCAAATCTATGGCCTGGCACTATATCCCCCTTTTTCTAGTCATGCATGAGAAGACTGTAACAGAAAGTGTGTATGGACCGTGCACCTGCACGTGCTCGTGAACGTAAACGTACCCGAAAGTGCTTAGATTCCGGGTAGGTGCACGTTTACGAGCACGAGCACGTTCACGTGCTGTG
>JBILFA010000161.1:0-6184 GCA_044351795.1 Bdellovibrionota bacterium
AGGGAAGCTCATCCAGGAGCACGCCGGCGTTAAAAACAAAGAGTGCGCTGAACCCAAAGAGGGGTACGACTTTAAAACGGTAAGAAGGTATTCGATCCCAAGAGGCTATGATACCGATGCCGATCAACGCACACAGGTACGGTGTGGCCTCGAAGAGAAAACGAGGGCCATAACCGTGCAGCCCGTTAAGCGGCCAGAAGTGATACGCAAGCAGGAGGACACCAGGCATAGCTACAAGATGAAACACCCGGCGTCGAGGCTCGAGTACTAGAGGAAGCAGCGCTAGACCAAGGCTCAATCCGACGACAGGTGTTGCAAAGAGGATGGGAGAGAGCAGAGCTGCTTGTGCATCCATCAGGTTGGCTCCAGCCTTTAGGGACTCAATGCCCCTTTGAGCAGAGTGAAATTGAGAATGAGGAAAAATGAGAGCGTCTCCTGTGATACTTAGGTTGTCGAGAAGGAGTAGGAGTACAAGCGGAGCGGCTCCCAGTGGAAAGAGGATGCTTGACCACAGCAATCGACGTTGCGCGTAGGCAAAAGGCACAAACCATATAAGGGAAGGCATTGCCAACGCCACGGTCGTGAGAGGCCGTATCCCGAACGCGAAGCCGCTACAGGCTCCAGCAAGAACGAGAAGAGCCGCATGACTTCGGGAAACCCCTACACGCAGGGCTTCGAGGGCGGCAAGGATGAGGATGGTCGTCGGCACATGGGTCATGAAGTCACCTGCTTGGGTGATCGTGAATGGCGAGAAGGCGTAGATCCCTGTTGCAACAAGGGCCGCTCGACGGCCTGCGATACTCGAGGTGAATGAGAAAAGAAGGAGCGCCGTACCTGCGGAGAGAAGCGGAAGCAGGATCCCCTCGAAGCCGCCGCGAAGCGCCAGGGCTATCAGGAATGGCCAGAACCGGTTGTACCAGAAGGCCATTGCCTCCCCCCGGTCCACCGCACCCAAAGTGTAGAAGGGTTCGTGCGGTAGATTGGGTGGAAACGTGATGTCGAGGAGGCCATACGCAAGCGTGCGAGCTTGCTCCATGTAAATGACGGAATCGGGTATGTGAGGAATTCCTCCTAGTACGCTGCTTGCGAATCTGTGAGCGATACCGAAATGAACTATGGCAAGGAGCGATGCGAGTGTCCACGAAAGCTTTGGCCAATCGGTCAAGCAAGAGGGCGCGGCCTTTTCATCGGTTAGTCGCCCGGAGAGCCGGGCGAGAAACTGTATGAATAGGGCAATGAGCGTTGCAAGTAGACCCCATGAGAGGATGGTGTTAATCAGACCCTTGATACTTGTGGTCCAGGGTTCCTGGAGAGAAGCGGTATAGAGACACTCTCCGTCGCGTACACACAGGGAGAGGTCGTTATCCATGAGGCCGTTTCTGACGGTCGCCACCAGGGAGGAGGAGGCACCTTCAAGGACCACGTCGGTCGCGCCCCTTCCAATAATGCGAGCCGTAAGCGTGAAGGGAGCAGAGAAGGAATGCCCCGTGATCTGTTCGAGTGGACCGTCAAATCGATCCATACTCCAATCCCCAAAGGTTTGTCGGAACGGAATCGTACTGACCACGCGCGAGACGGCTCCATAGAGCCGCCCGCCTAAGAAAAGAGAGCGTCCAGGGGGCAGGATCCACTCGTCTCCAACCTTGATCCATTCGATGGCGGTCTCAGACACAGACGATGATGAGCGTTTGATCGAGATACCGCTGAAATCTTTACCATCGTAGCTTGCTTCATAAGAGTTGTCTGCCACCCGATACCGTACGGAGTTGCCATCGAGTTCGAGAGTGATCTCGGTGCTTGGGGCCGTTATCTGAATACCGACTACTAGAGTGGTTGCCAGGAGGAGGAGAGCGAGAGCTTTTCTGTACGTGACCATCTACGAGAGCTCCTATCATACAATCGTTCCCGAGGAACGCCTGAGCATAGTACTCTGGAAGCTAGAGCACCTTTCAAGCTGCTTTTTCGAACTACTGTGAGCGCCCTCGAGTTGACAGGTGATGCTGTCTGGTATACCCCCGCACTGGCTCTTATCCAGAGAGGCAGAGGGACCGGCCCAATGAAGCCTCGGCAGCCTGCGTAGATCGCAAGGTGCCAATCGTATCACGGTGTTGCAAAGAAGCTCCTCTCAGGGTTCGGAGGGGTGGTTAGTTTCGAGGTGAAGGGCGCGCTCGACGAGACGTCACGTTTCATCGATGCAACGAGGCTGTACTTCCATATCGGGCCATCGTTCGGTGGGAGTGAGAGTCTCATAGAGCAACCGGCACTCGTCTCCTTTTACGAGAAGACCCCGCAACAACGGCTCGCGCTCGATATCCCCGACAATCTAGTCCGATTCTCAGTCGGAGTAATGCGTACTGAGCATGTCCTGGGGGTGTTGGATCACGCATTGCAGAGCTCTTAAGGATTGCCTGCGGAAGGCTTCTTTATCCCTATCCGAGGTCATGTCGCGACGTTCGTAATGGTGGGAACTATCGACGGTTGGCGCAACGATTAAGGGAGGTCGTGTGGAGAAAAGTATTCAAGGTAAACGTGTAGTTATTCTCATAACGGATGGGGTTGAGCAGAGCGAGCTGTAGGAGCCGCGCAGAGCCTTGATGGCAGCGGGAGTTTATACAGATATCGTATCACCAAGAGGTGATCCGATTCGAGCTTGGAAAGATAACAATTGGGGTGATTCGGTCAAAGTTGACGTCGCCTTGGAGTCAGCAGACGAAGCTCAGTACGGTACCAGGAAAAACCTTGGATCTTGCCGCGCGAGGCTCTTCCACGCAGACTAAGGAGTGATGTTCGATCGTCTAGAGGAACTTAGTGCAGAGCGCTTGGCGCGGATTGAGGCGAGCTTCCCGAGTCGTCGATGGTGTTGGGAGATCATGCAGGACGAAGGGATCGCTCGTACCTGCGAAGAAGAGCTCGCCTATCGGTTACCTCACATTGCGCGGGAGTCATGGCCGATTCGCTTCGCGTTGGGAGGGGTGTACGTGGCAGGGCGTACGGCACGACCTGATACCCTGATAACAGCTCCCTGCCGTGTCGAATACTATGAGCCTAAGCTCGGAGTCGCTGAAGAAACACTCTGCTATCCGACGTTTGATGCGGCAATGGTGATCTATCGCGATGACGACGTAGGTGTCGTATGCAAGCCACCAGGACTACCGACCACAGCGCCCCGAGATCAGGTGCGCTTTAATCTGATGAGCTACCTCTGTGAGTATATGGGGAGACCGGTGCATCTCCCGTCACGGCTCGATGTCGGGGTGGGTGGTGTGATGCTGTTCTCCCTTTCAGAGCGGATGAATCGTCATTTGCAGAAAGCCTATGAGCGGCGAACTGTTGAGCGTTACTATGTCGCAGAGCTGCGAGGTGCACCTGGATGGGACGAGCGCGAGGTTGGCGTGCGGATCACGCGGGACCCAAGGCACGCAGTGCTGCGTCGGGCTGTGACAGAGGGGGGTGAAGATGCTCATACGAGGTTAACGGTAATCTCCTCACATTCCGGCAGTAGTGGGAACAGCATGAGCCTCATACAGGCCGAGCCGTTTAGCGGAAGAACTCATCAGATTAGAGTTCACTGTTTAGCGGAAGGCTTTCCCATCGTGGGGGACCCTTTTTATTGGGACCTCCCCCATGGAGAATTCGATCCAGGAGGCATTAGGCTCGCCTCGTATGCAGTTCGCTTCTATCATCCGTACAAAAGCGAGCTGATGACGTTCGAGATTCCGGATTCGCATGGAATGGCTTGGCTGCGAGAGGTTGAGAATACCAGGGGCAAGATCGAAATTCGGTACCGAGAGAGGAGGAGATATGAAAGCTCTTAGAGTTGATGAGAAATCGGAAGCGCGGCATCTCGTCATCACCGACGAGCCTACGCCGCAGGTAGGAATCGACGAGGTTCAGATATCCGTGCGAGCCGCCGGTGTCAATCGAGCCGACCTGTTGCAACGAGCAGGCAAATACCCTCCGCCGGAAGGAATATCTACGATCATCGGTTTGGAGGTCGCCGGAATAGTTGAGGCGGTAGGCGATGGTGTCGAGCAGTGGAAGAAAGGTGATCGAGTGTGCGCGCTACTTGCCGGCGGAGGCTATGCCGAAACCGTCGTAGTTCCCGCGGGGCAGGTCATGCACATCCCGCGCTCGCTGACCTTTGCGGAGGCCGCAGCTATCCCTGAGGCCTTCATTACTGCGTATACAAACCTCTTTGTGGAAGGAGGATTACAAGAGGGAGAGCGGATCCTCGTGCACGGTGGTTCAAGTGGTGTGGGTACGGCTGCTATTCAGCTTGCGACTCTTGCGGGAGCCCGCGTCAGTTGTACCGTTGGAAGCGAGGAGAAGGCATCGCGCTGCCGTGAGCTCGGCGCAAGCGTAGTGGTGAACTACAAGGAGCAGGATTTCGAAACGGTTGTAAAGGAATGGAGTGATGAAGGGATAGACCTCATCCTCGATATCGTAGGCGCGGGGTACTTCGAGCGGAACCTGGCCCTTCTGGCTCAAGGAGGACGGCTGGTCGAAATTGCAACAATGAGTGGGTCGCGTGCAGAGATCGATATCGCGCTGCTGATGCGAAAACGCGCTCGAATCATCGGTTCTGTATTGCGAAGTCGCAGCGCTGCGGAAAAAGCAGGGCTCGTGGCCGGGTTCGTGGGGCGCTTCTTTCACTCCTTCGATACCGGTGATCTGAAACCGATCGTTGATTCAGTGTTTCCATTCGAGCGAGCAGAAGAGGCGCATGCGCTGATGAAATCCAGCTCCCACATCGGAAAGATAGTACTGTCCTTTGGAGCGGTGTGATGAAGGGAAAGTCAGCGTGCCTCGCTCGTTGTTACGAGAGAACCTCTTGGGGAGGTGAGGAACGCTGAGCTCTCCTTTGGACCTCCACCTACATTCTACGCATTGAGTGACTCGACCTTCTCTCTCAAGCATTCCGCCTTAAGCGCGAGCGGGATGTGCTGTATGCCCGAGGGATCTCCCTTCTCTTGCTACTTCCGACCAATGACCATCGAGAAGAAATCCATCACTGAGCTGGTTAGGGATTGGTGAGAGGAACGGAGGAGCGCATCAAGCTCGCGCGCATCGAGCCAGATTCCGCCGGTGTCTCGGCAGCGGTCTACCGTTATACCAAGCACTTTATCACGCAGCATTGCTGTGCCCGTAATCGGGCTCGGCTGTCCCTCAAGCACGACCACTTCACTCGGCTTTGACGTTGGTAGGATGCCGATGAAGTCTTCGAGTGAAGCTTTGCTGTCCTTCCCTGCCAATAGCAGCTGCTCAAGCTCGCCAGCATCGAACCACAGTCCGCCACTCTCCACGCACCGATCAACTATGATGCCCATCAAGGTGACTGCCTCCATCGGTTTACCCGTCGCGGGGCTCGGTCGTACAGGGCCCTCTTGTTTGCGAGCCAGGCGTGCTAGGGCTTCCTTGTTCAATCTCTCGAAGTAGCCTTCTTCTTGTGCGCGCCTTCGCTCGTCCCATGCATCGTTCATAGTAAACCCTCAAAAGTGCCGTTCCGAAAAATAAATGCCTCATTAGTCTACCTAATTCGAGGGGGGCGCGCCAATATGCTGTTGGCCGAATGTCCTGTGATCTCCGATAGTCTCCCGGCGAGAGGCGTTGACAATTTTTAGTGTATGAAGTACTCCATGCTCTCCGTTGCGGGTGTAGCTCAGTTGGCTAGAGCGCTTCCTTGCCAAGGAAGAGGTCGAGAGTTCGAATCTCTTCACCCGCTCCATTTTGCTTCGATCCAAACTTGGCACAGCCAAGATTTGGATTAACGACCAGGGGCTCGCCGCCCCGTGGACCCCGCTAGCTATCTTTGCTTCGATCCAAACTTGGCACAGCCAAGATTTGGATTAACGACCAGGGGCTCGCCGCCCCGTGGACCCCGCTAGCTATCTTTGCTTCAATCCAAACTTGGCACAGCCAAGATTTGGATTAATGACCAGGGGCTCGCCGCCCCGTGGACCCCGGTCGCTATGTTTGCTTCGATCCAAACTTGGCACAGCCAAGATTTGGATTAACGACCAGGGGCTCGCCGCCCCGTGGACCCCGCTAGCTATCTTTGCTTCGATCCAAACTTGGCACAGCCAAGATTTGGATTAACGACCAGGGGCTCGCCGCCCCGTGGACCCCGGTTGCTATGTTTGCTTTGTTCCAAACTTGGCACAGCCAAGATTTGGATTAACGACCA
>JBILFA010000222.1:0-6128 GCA_044351795.1 Bdellovibrionota bacterium
GCAGCTATCACAGCCAGAAATGGTCACTTGGCTGTGACTTTCAAACATCTCGGGTCACAGTTGTGTATGGCTGCGGCGATGATTCCGATACCGAGTTAGCGACAGTTGGGGTGTACCAGAGATAGGGCAATTGACAACTCTCTCAGATCAAAGCAGCAAACGGATCAGGAAGCTCTCTCTCGCATCCAAGACATAGACTACGCTGAGGAGGTAGCAACTGCGACCGCCCTGACGATTCAGGCTCAGGTCGGGACCGCTCTCAACGCTCAAGCCAAGAATCTAAACGCAAGCGTTATCAAGACGCTGCTTTCGTAAGCGCTTCTACCGTAAACCTTTGATCATCGATTCCATCTGATCGATATACCTCTCGAACTCCTGCCTGCCCTTGGCGGTGCAGCGATAGGTTGTTCGGGGTAAGAGAAACTCATACACTTCGATTATACCCTTTGAAGTGGCTCGAAGCTTTTGGGGTAACCACTCCCGAAGAAATTGAAGCAGTGCGCCAAAGAATCGTGAAAAAAGTTCGAGAAGGAAAAGCAGCGTGGGGAATCGACATAGCCAGATACTGCTGGCTATGTCGCCATTTCCGTTAATCCTCATGCGGCTAAGAATTGATATTCTTAGTTGTATTGAATCAAGCTAGAATTGGCGAAAGTCTGAATGAACGAGTATCCACCAAAGTTTTCAATAATTATCCCGGCGTACAACGCCGAAGCAACCATCGGTGCTTGTCTTCAAAGTGTCTATGAGCAGCAATCGACGGCACCTTTTGAGGTCATCGTCGTGAACAGTGGTGTTGATTCAGGTGCCGAGATTGTCGCAGAACGGTTCCCTCGCGCTGAGCTTGTCTCGTTGGCTCAACGCGCATTTCCCGGTGCGGCGCGAAATATTGGCATAGATCGTGCTCGGGGTGAAGTACTGGTCTTTGTCGATGCCACGTTGGTGCTCCCAAGGAGCTGGCTGGCAAGAATAGCGAGTTTATTTGAATCAGCGGAGATTCACGCGGTCGCTGGCCCTCGAAAGCTACAACCAGGTGCCTCTTTGACGAGTATGTTCGTATTCTATTTTGAATTTTTCGAGTTTATTTCAATACAACACATGCGTGCGAGTAAATTTGCACCGGCAGGAAATAGTGCGTTTCGCAGGACTTCGGTAGACACGCTACGCTTCCCGCAGCACCTGCGCACGGCTGAAGATGTAGTATTTTGCAGCAACTTCCCCGAGCCCATTTATCTTGATCCTCAACTGGAGGTTGCGTATCAGACATCGAGCGATTGGGGTGTGGTAGGGGAGAAGTTCGGCACCTTGGGATATTGGTCTGGGGTCGCACGCAATCAGTTTCCGCTTTCTGGGTCGTGGTTACGCCGCGCGCCACTTCTTGCATTATTTCTGGCTCCCTACCGTACTTTGAAATTTTACTTAGTACTTTTGCCTCGATTATCGCCGCTATCGAGCCTCTGGCTTTTAATCTCTTTGCCTTTTTTTGCGCTTGGTTTCTTACTATGGGCTTACCATTTTATGCGCGGTATCGCTAACCAAAGCGCGATAAAAACTTAAGGACTCACTTTTCACTGAACTCAAATAGAGATTTCTAAATTTCATCTTAACAAGCAACATGCAGGCAGCAATACAGCGAGATGTTACATTTCTCCCCAGTCGGAACCAATCAAATCCATCATACTGAAGAATTAATTCGGGGCCTTGGCGCAACCCAACCCCCAGGATGAGATTGCGCATGAGGATTGAGAGCGCGTTGAAAATACTGGAATCGGAAACGGATGATGATTTCGCGTTCCCTCGCGTGCCGATGAGGAGTAGTATTGGGGATGCCTGACTGACATAGCGATCAGTGAAGTACTGAAAATTGACTAGCCATTTTACACCATGTTCTTCAAATGAGGCGTGTCGTACATACGCTTGGGGGATTTCTGACGAAGGCGCTTGCCGTTCACCGATCCGTAATGGAAAGCCATAGAGGTGACCTTTGCGACTAACCAGGGGGCAGTCATCGGAGAGCACCTTGACCTGCGGCAGTTGCAGAGCGGCAAGCAATAGTGAAGTCTTGCCTCCACCGGAGTCCATTGCGCAGAGTATTCCATTACCGTCTATTGCGACAGCGCTTGCGTGCAGGCGATGAAACCCCTGTTTGTCGAGCAATTCGCCTACAAGTGCCAGCACCGTCAGGTAGCAAACTTCAATCGAGAGTTCGACTTCTTGGCACCAAAGGCTACCTGAACAATTTTTGTAGTCCCAGGACAACACAGCGCGATTGTCAAAATAGCGGATCCATCGCACCCCATCCACATTATAGGCGCTGTATGTTGGTCTTTCTCTCACCAATCGAGCCCCTGGAGGTATTGATACAGATGCTGCAAGGAAGCAACTCAAATTGAGTGATTGAACTGCAGGTGAACAGTCGGAGGAAGCAAAGCCTTGGAAATCAAAGGCAATCCCCTGAAACACCTGTTCGTGGTCGGAGCGTATCGTAAACTCGATCAATTCATGGAATCGAAGATTGAGCCGATGTGTTTTCAAATGTGTCTCGAATATACTGCTCACGATTGAGTTTTACCTTTTTACAAATCGAGCTCTGGGTATATCATACTTGTCTATTATGCAAGAGCAGCACGATATAGTCTGCGTAGGACCCTGCGCTGACATCTATAAAGGTGGTATAGCGCAGTTTTTTTCAGCGCTTGCTCGGACACTGGGCGAGGTGAGATCAGTTAAGTTCCTTACTTGGAGTCGCATCTACCCAGGTATTTTGTCTAATCGCGATTTTGTTGACTCCGTGAGCGCTTGGAAGCTTAACTTGTCTGACTCACAAGGCATCTTGGATTACTACAATCCGTTTACTTTGATAAAACTCGTCAGAGAAATTACCGACTCAACGTCCCATCTGATACTTAATTGGGCGCACCCCGTGCATGCGCCGCATTATTTTATTGTTTCCGCATTCGTACGACTATTTCGGAGTGCAAGGATTGTTCTTATTTGCCACAACGTTGAGCCGCATGAACCATTTTGGGGATCACAACTTCTTACCAAGATAATGTTTCACTTGGCAGATAAGATTGTTGTGCATAGTCGAAATGAAGCACGCAAGGCAGCAGACCTCATTGACCGGTCAAAGGTCATTGAACTCTTTCACCCCGTATTCGATTTTTTTAAGCCTACCGATTCTAACGATACGCAATTTTCTTTCCGGCTGCTCTTCTTTGGCTTTATCCGCCCATATAAAGGGGTCGATCTTTTGCTAGAAGGATTTTCCAAAGCACGACGAAAACTTCCTCAGCTTGAGCTCGTTATTGCCGGGGAGTCCTTTCAAAATGAATCGATAGACAGCGAATTGAAATTTCAAATTGAACAGCTTGGATTAAGTGACTCAGTAACGCTCATGGAGAAATATATCTCAAACGAAGAAGTGTCCGTGCTATTCTCAAACACTGATGCCTTGGTATTGCCGTTTCGTTCAGTCTCTCAGTCCGGCAGTCTTACCATTGCATTTGCGCATCATAAACCGGCTATTGTCTCGTCGCTGGAAGCGTTTACTGATTTGGTTGAAGAGGGCAAGACCGGATGTGTTTGTGATGTCGGATCCGCGGAGAGTCTCGCTTCTGCTATTGAACGTTTTTATTCCTATACTCCAATGACTGATAATATTATCAGTTTAAAGAATCAACTAAGTTGGACTCGTTATGTAAAAGAGTTACTCAGGGCTATCGAACCTTCTCTCAATCCGACGTAGTCTCCACTGCATCTCTTCAAGAAGGATTCTATTTATGGCGACCAAGTGCGCAACAATACCCGCGACTATAAGCAGAAAGCCTCCACCCATTAAGATTTCGACCAGTACAAGCGACTGAATATGGCCCTGTCCCGAATGGAATAAATAAAAATATAAGAAACGTAGTCCAAGAACGCCTCCCATCAAGAGCAACATAGTGCCTCCGATACCAAAGAGAAATAATGGCCGATATATGAGGGATGTTTTCACTAGTGCTGCGAATTGGTGCACTAAATAAGACGGTGTTCCCTGAATTAGGCGCGAGTCCCTTAGCGGTGGATTTATTCTAACTTGAACTTGCTCAATCCGCGCCCCCAGGTAACAGGTCTGAATGAGTGTTTCAATAGTATAGGTATAATTGCCAAACACATTAATGCGCTCAGCGAGATCGCAGGTCATAGCGCGAAATCCACTGACGGCATCAGTTAAGGGAACTCCAGTCATCCTACGCACCATCCAATTCCCCAAGCGATGAAAAAGTCTCTTGGTGAGGGAAAAATGAGCGATCTCTGTCAGTGGCCTCTCGCCGACAACCAAATCGGCGCGCCCTTCAATAATTGGTTTTAGCATCTTAGGTAAATCAGCGGCGTCATACTGATTGTCTGCATCAGTGTTGACTATTACATCAGCAGACAAGGAGACCGCATGACGCAGACCGGCTACATATGCTTTCGCCAGCCCTTGGTGTCTAGGGAGTGAAACTACGTGAACTGCAGGCATCGCTCTGGCTATTTTTGCGGTGCTATCGGTAGAACCGTCATCGATTACCAAGATCTCAATACTTTTGATTCCAAGCTCGGATAAATTAGTTGGAAGGTTGCGGATGGTGGTCTCAAGGGTTTGCTCTTCGTTATAACAGGGAATTTGAATAACGAGTTTCATTCAATTAAGCATACGATCGCGTGGACGAAGTAGGAAGATCTTTCCAGATATTTTCGGCCAATTCATCTAGGGCACCGTATGCTGCGTGTGCCGTTGCTGTCAAGAAAGGTTCGTTGGCGGCATTATTCCGGCGAAGTCGCGCTAACTCTATAATTTGTGCCGATTTGTAGTTAAATCGCGCAACTGTATTCGCCTCGGGCTCAAAAGGAGTGAAGGAATTAATCCCCTCGAACAGTTCTACGAAGTTGCGATCAAACATGCGATCGATGTCAATTGAGAAAGAGGGAAGTAGTAGATCTTCTTCAATATTATCCAGTAGGCATGCGGTTTTCGAAAAGCGATCTTGCTGGAGGGGATTGCTGTAGAGCCAGAAGCTGAACAAGCTTCGGGGGACAACGATAGCAGGCGCTACGTTTAATGATCTAATTGCTTGTTCGAAATTCTCTGTCGATATGTCATCGTCAACGAGATAGAGAAGCGATGATTGCTCAGTGATCTGATGCGGCTTCCAGGAAATAATCCTCATTCGAACGCGGTGAGTATCTATCGTCGCTTGATCGAACAATGATTTTCTCTCTAGCAATAGGGCACTCTCAGAGCTTGAACGTGTAATGCAATGCTGATTAAGTGCCAAAGTTGCTTGCGCAAATGAGCGGTTCGCTGTCAGAGATTGATCGCTATGAGCAAGCTTTGCTATGCGAGTTAAGAGATGACTTAATAGCCGACTGAATCTCGCTTGAGAGATCCAGTCTCTGCAAGTTATTGCTTTGATATATGACGGAAGTACTATTTGAATATACCGGCCTACGGTAATCTGCAGCAGTATCTGAGGGTCGCATTCAGGGCGACACGCGCGCAAATTCCTCTCGACGTATTCAGCGCCGACATGGCGAAACTTAGACGCAAGCTGCTGATAGCTGCGCTGCGCATCACTGGGGCTTATAACTTGAAGGAAAGTTGAGAATTGATCGGGTGTAAAAGCGGTAAATTCGCCAAGCATCGGTAGAGCGCGTTTTAATATAGAATAAATACGGGATATGCGCAGCAGCACGCGATACTTATAGTTGCGGTCTAACTGTCCGGAAATGATTATTACCAAATCAATATCACTGAGACCCGGAAGCCATTTTTGGTTCAATCTGTAATAGACAGCGGCGGTGCCGGGAAGCAGCACTATAATGAACCCCGTTAGGTGAGCCGCAATACAATAAAGTGAATGAAAGAGGCGTTTGGCCGCGCCTGAGCTGGATTCAGCTATCATTCTTCGCAGTCTATTACGCACTATTTCCCCCGTGATGCCGAAAACTCCACTTAAATCGGCAGATTTACCAATGAGGTGGACCCCAAAGTTTGGACAGGTAACAGCTCCCCACTTACCTGTTAATAACTCCGGTAGTAGCGGCTGTTAAGGGGGGCGTGGGGGGAATCCACGGGTGTGGATAACTCTTGCTCACGCTGC
>JBILFA010000010.1:0-51769 GCA_044351795.1 Bdellovibrionota bacterium
ATCAAGAAACCCGCTGCCATCGGTAGAGTCAATGTCGCCGCAAGCGCAGAGCTCATGAAGGGTGCCGTGCACGGGGTGGCAACTGCAGTGGCGAGTACGCCGTTCAAGAAGGATCCGATAAAGGAGCTCGGCAGACGAGAGCTCCCGGCGATCCGTTGAAGCGCTTGGCCTAGTACTACATCGCTAAGGAACAAGATTCCGAGCGTGAAGAATACGAAGATCATTGCAACGACAAAAACAGGAGACTGAAGCTGAAAGCCCCACCCCAACTGCTCGCCGCCGGCCCGAAGCGCGAAGAGTACTCCCGCGAGCGCCCAGAATGAGGCGATCACGCCCAATGAGAAGAGCGCTCCGTGCATACGAACCTTGGAAGTGTCCTTACCGCTCTGCTGAACAAATCCCAGGATCTTGATTGAGAGCACCGGGAACACACACGGCATGAGGTTGAGGATTAGTCCTCCGATGAAGGCGAAGAGGAGCGCTAGGCCCAGGCCGGGTGTGTCAGAACTGGGTGATATAGACGCTGTCGTAAGGGCGGATGTCTCCTGGGGTGGCGCGTTGAGCGGATTGTTGTCAATCGAGACGGCTTTGGGCTCGCCTGATTCCGACCATCCTTCAGACGAGACGAGTACGCCCCGAATCCGTTCGACCGTAGACTTTCGATTGGGATCTCTTGCGAGGGTGATGCGGAGCGCACCACCTTCTTTGCTGACCTCTTGAGGAGCGGCATTGAGAATGACCCGCTTGTCCTCAGGAAAGAAAGACGCGGTCGAAGGAAGGTGTCGCTCGCCGAGAGGTATAAGAGCGATCACGATGTGTTTGTCTTGTTCCTCGACTGCGATTGAGACCTTATCCAGAGGGGAGGGGATCTGCTTGAAGGTTTCTTCAAAGAGCTGTTTTTCGGCAGAGGGCGCTCCGGGTGTCTGAGTAACGGGCATTGAGAGGTTGAGCTTTGCTTCGCCTGGCAAGCATTCGTCCTTGCAGACGAGCCATTGGGTCGAAAGCTCGATGGAGGCTGTGCCTGATGGAGGAAGAGATGAGCTAATAGTAACGGGGAAGGGGATCAGAACTTCGCCGTATCCGTAGTTGACCAGCGGTCCAACAGGTATTCGTGTGGGATAGGGCCACAACGCGTCGTCGACTTTGATTCCCTCTGTGGCGCGCCACCCGAAGCGGGGCCCAAGGCCGGAATCTCCGGCGTTTTTCCAATAGATGTGCCAGTCGGGATCCGGGATGAAGTGTGCGCCCAGCGTAATGGTCGAGCCGGGTGATGCTGAGTCCTGATCGGCAACGAGGCGCACTTTAAGGTGGGGTCCGCTGCCGACTGAAGCGTCGCCACAGCCTGAGATAAGGAATGCGACCGAAAGAGTGGTGACGATGAGCGCGGAGCGGATAAGGAAGTTCATGCTACTTTACTTTGTAGCAGTATGCAGGAGAGAGAGAAAAGGGATGTACGTTAAAGAGGAAGATGCGTGCCGTGTATATGTCAAGCAGCTACGGACAGCGCTCGCTCGGCCTCTTGTACCTTCATAGAATAATTAAAATCTCTCGGTGTATGAGTGAGGCTAGAGCAAGGATAAATCTCAATAGCAGCCAGGGATACGGCCGAGTTCTTTAATTCTACGTAGGTTTCATAGGCCGGGATCTCGCCGGCGATGGTCCTGGAAACCTCCGCGATCGCGTTAAGGCGAGCAGAGGATGCACTCCATGTGTCAAACTCCACTTCAGTCAGGACAGTCGGCGCCAGGGGGGGGCGCTCGACGCCTGGTACTACAGCGCCGGTAGGTGCCATCGTAGGAGTATCACTATTTGGGCTCGACGCTTGTGTCTGTTGTGCTTGCATGCGCATTAACTCAACCTGAAAGATTAAGCGGTGATACCACGGACTACAGTTGTAAGGAAGTTTTTTGTGCCGAGTTCGGAAGCTGATAGCTGCCGTAAAGTCAGATGCATGGGTGCGATTTTGCCGGATACTGTCGTGTTCGGGTCTCTTAAGGCCTTTTCGCTCTATGGTTTTCGATTGCGGGCGCAAAAGGTGCAACAGATGTTCTGTCGCGCTCATCTAAGCCTTGTAGTAGATGTGATAGCAGCTATTTTTTGTTTTATTTCAACGTCTTGGGTGTGTGATAGTGGATGTAAGACCCTTCGGCAGCAATGGACGGTATCACTGAAAAAATGGAGCGGGACAGCTCGCTTTCTACTATGTGCCAAGAAGCACGAGCCCGGGGCTCCGCGACGGGGAGCTCTACACTGCCCTTTGAGCTGGCTGCAGGAGTCTCTCCAATCTCTCCCCTCGCGATCAACGAGACGCAGCTGCACTACTGGCAGCTTACTCGCTACGCCCCGAGCGATCTTTGGAGGGTAGCTAAGGCACAAGATTCAACAGACATGTTTATGATGGTTTCGTTCGATGGAACCGGCGATCTCTCGGTACGCCTCTCTGGGCGTACATGGGAGCGGCAAGAGGGGCACTATCCAACAATCATGGATATTTTCTCCGCTCTGGCTCGTCACTCTATTCTGGAAGGGGTCAGAGGGGATCTCATGGTCTGGTTGGAGGACGGGCTGTGGCAGAGACAGCAGCGGTCTATTCGAGGTGTACCCGTCCTGGCTTTCGGCCGACACATTAATGATACGAAGACATTGCTCATGCCTGATCCGGCTTTTTTGGGTAGTCTGGGTTATGCTAGAGACCTCGCGGAACTGGTCGCTCTATCAGATTCGTGCCCCTGGGATCAGCGCAAAGAGACTGTATTTTTTCGCGGTGCCGCCAGTGGTCTTGGATTTTCTGCTGGCGCGTGGAAGGAGACCCAGCGTGGGCGCTTGGTTGTCCTCTCGAGGGAACTAGCTCAGTCCGAACTTCTGGATGCAAAGATAACACGCTATTCGCATTTGGACGACGCGTGTAAGCGTGAGCTGGTCGAGGCGCATGTCGTCGACGCCGAGGTTCCGATCCAAGACTTTGTGTCGTATAAGTATCTCGTAGATGCCGATGGATATTGCTGCGCCTGGAGATCTCTCTTTCTCAAGATGGCTATGGGCTCGCTGGTCTTGAAGATCGATAGCCCGTACCAGCAGTGGTATTACCACAGGTTGAAGCCGTGGAAGCACTACATTCCGCTTGCTGTAGACCTCTCTGATTTTGAAGCTGTCTGCGAATGGTTGCGCGAGCATGACGATGACGCGAGAGAGATAGCCCTCAACGGACAACAGTTCGTTCGAAGTATGTTGTACTCAGATGCCCTGAATGAGATGGCAGTGTACATCAAGCATCTCCTTGCCTGTCAGCGACTCGAGTAGCCTTTCAGACAGTATCCAAGGTGATGAAGTTGCGACTGAGAGGGCTTTCTCTGAGTTAATTCAGCTATTTGATGCCTACCAGCTGGGCGCGTTCTACTAAGGTTGACCTTACTTCGGAAAGCCTCTACTATCCCAGGCTCATTATCTCAGGTAGTACACACTATGAAACGAACCTATCAGCCCAGCAAAAAAAGTCGCAAGACGACCCATGGCTTCCGTAAGAGGATGGCAACCAGCGGTGGTACCAAGGTAATCAAGGCCCGTAGGGCTCGTGGTCGTAAGCGTCTCGCAGTTACTGCACCTCGCAAGGGGCACTATCGATAAGCGTCATTCGCTCGGGCCTCAGGCCCGTTTACGACGAACCTCCGACATCTCACGGCTTAGAGGCGTCGGCACCAAGCTCTATTCCAAGCATTTTCTCGTAGTAGTCGCGCCATCCTCACAAGAAGAAAGTAGATTGGCGATAGCTGTGACGACTAAGATTGAGAAGCGCGCTACTGTCCGCAATCTCATCAAGCGCCGCCTGCGTGATATTTTCAGACGAAATCGCCATTACCTAACACAGCCCCTCGATATGCTGATAGTGGCTCGTCGTGAGGTACAGAGCTGCTATTTTTCCGATTATCGCCGTGAGGTTCTTGGAGCACTTCGCAATCACGGGTATCTTCCCAAGACGCACAGATAATCGAGGTCTCGTATATGGCCAACTCGTCAGTATCGACGCAGAGGGTCCGACGTCCCGTCGCACGGTTTCTCCATCGCTTCTATAAGTTGACGCTATCCCCCTTCATTGGACGCTCGTGTAGATTTGAGCCGACCTGTTCCGATTACGGTTTGGAGGCGATTGAGAGATACGGCTGGCTGCGTGGATTTTTTATGACGTTGCAGCGTATTGTACGGTGTAATCCGTGGTGTGCCGGTGGACACGACCCGGTACCTTGACGCAACCGGTTGGTTTCCCTAGAAAGGTGTGCCGAACAGCAGTCAACGAGTTTACACACAGAGGGTTTTGTCGTGTATGGCGAAATCCAGACGAGGAGTCATTAGTGGTCAATAATAACGACGAACAGAACAAGCGCACCCTCAGGGCGATTATTTTGTGCATTGTGGTTGCGATGGTTTACACGCAGGTGTTCCTCGCTCCCAAGGGCAAGCAGGCACCTCCTCGATCAGGTTCGACCACGGTTGCCCCTGCCAATACAGCGGGCGTGTCGTCAGTAAGGGTCGAACCCGCCACAGCACCGCAGCTTGCAGGAGCTAGGCCTCAGCCTGTTACACACTCGACCAAAGCCGAGTTTGAAGCGCAACCCACCTCATTCGTCGAGTCGAATGTTGCTCGCGTCGCCATTAGCCACCTTGGTGCTCGCATCGTTAGTTACAAGCTCAAGGACTACAAGGTCAGCCTCGAGCAGCCGGCGGAGCTCGATATGGTGGATAATCCCGACGGAATGGTGATGCCTCTGGGTGTGTATGTCGGTAACGAGAGCGACGAGGGCGTTCGCTATTCGCTGGTTTCAATCAATGGCGGGGATCCTGATGTGCAGTCGGCAAACATCAAGATTGCAGAAAATTCCGAGGTTGTGCTCGAGTTCAAGGGAGTTCTTCCCAGTGGAAACGGGATTACCAAGCGCGTAAAATTTCCCGCACATTCCTACCTCTTTACGGTAGAAGTTGCGCTCGATAAACCGGTGCCCGGTGATCTTCCGGTCTGGCTCGAGTGGGCGCATTTCTTCCCGCAAGATCAGGAAAATCCACGCATGAAGCTTACGCATCTGACGTACCTGGATGGCTTCGACAAGATCCGTCATGTGCAACTAACCGATGTTCAACAGGGGTTGCGAGACTTCGGTACGAGTCGCTGGTCCTCGGTGGGAGATATCTACTTCATGGCGACGCTGGTTCCGACCGTCTCTGGGCGCAACACGATGCTTGGACGTGAGGGGGATGTCTATTTGAGTCGCGCCGCTGGGTCGGCCAACGGAGGTCGGTTCGATCTGTACGTCGGTCCCAAGGATTATCGGACGCTCAAATTCGTCAGTAGTTATAGCCTGGAGCGTTCGATCGATCTTGGATGGTTCTCGTTTTTGGCGCTTCCACTTCTCTGGTTCCTTCACTACCTATACGTGTTCCTTCAGAATTGGGGACTCGCCATCATCGCGCTTACTCTGATTGTGAAGGCGGTTCTCTTACCGCTCTCCAAGGCGAGTTTTCAGTCGATGAAGAAGATGCAGGAGCTTCAGCCGGAGATTAAGGCGTTGCGCGAGCGTATCAAGGATCCGACGCAGCTCAACCAGGAGACGATGGCTCTCTACTCTCGCAAGGGTGTCAATCCGATGGGTGGCTGCTTGCCGATGGTGATTCAGATTCCGGTCTTCCTCGGTTTGTACCAAGCGCTGCTCAATTCGATCGAGTTGAGGCATTCGCCGTTTGCGTTGTGGATCACCGATCTTTCGTCGCCTGAAAAGCTGCAAATCCTCGGTATCGGTGTGCCGGTGATGGTGCTCCTTATGGCCGCAACTATGATCATTCAGCAGTGGACAACGCCCAATCCTTCTGCGGACCCGGCACAGCAGAAGATGATGATGATAATGCCGTTCATCTTCGCGGGGATGTTCATTATCTTTCCGATGCCCGCAGGTCTTGTGCTGTACTGGTTGGTTAGTAACTTAATCTCGATTATTCAGCAGATGTACATGAGAAACGCGGAGAAGGGATCGGTGTATTCAGCCACTCTCATAGCGAGTTTCGTGATCTTCGGAGTTGGGTATCTGTTGACGTTAATCTAATGGAAGGCTCGACGATTGCAGCTCTGGCTACGGCTCCGGCACCGGCAGGTGTCGCGGTCGTCCGTGTCAGTGGGCCACGCACCAAGTTAGCGCTCAAGGCGCTCTTTCGCGGGAAGAAGGATCCGGTTCGCCTTCCTAGGACGTTGATATTCGGAGATATCCTAGACTTCAAAAGTGGAGGTGTGATCGACCGAGGACTGGCTGTGTTCATGCCTGCTCCCTGGAGTTTTACGGGGGAAGATGTAGCGGAATTTCAATTTCACGGCAGCCCTGTTCTCGTGCAGCAGATTTTGCGTTCGATATACGCTTACGGAGTCGCGCCAGCAGCGGCTGGTGAGTTTTCAAAACGCGCCTTCCTGAACGGCAAGCTCGATCTCACCCAAGCTGAGGCGATCGCTGATGTGATTAATGCAAAGGGTGAAGAGGAGCTGCGCTTCGCAGGCGAGCAGCTCAAGGGAAGGCTCAGTCAGGCTCTCTCAGCGATTGGTGAGCCGTTACGGGACGTCTTGGCCGAGCTGGAGGCAACGATCGATTTTCCCGAAGAGGATATCGAGCCTGAACACCTTCATAGCCTGGCAGCCCGGGTGGATACCTCTCTCACCAAGGTGCGACAGCTTCTTGGTACTTATTCATATGGAGCGTTAGTCAAAGAGGGAGTTCGGGTTCTTCTCTGCGGAGCTCCAAACGCGGGAAAGTCGAGCCTTTTGAATTTATTACTCGGCAAACGACGTGCCATAGTTTCAGAGGTCTCCGGTACCACGCGCGATCTGATTGAAGAGGAGGCGAGCCTGGCGGGGTTCAAATTCGTATTCTGTGATTCAGCAGGAATACGGGAGACTACGGATACTGTCGAGCGCATAGGTGTGGAGCTGGCCAAGGAGCGCATCCCGTGGGCTAATATCGTTTGCTTGGTCGTCGATGCCACTGATACTTCGCAAGCGTGGCGCGAAACGTTGAGCTTGCTCAAAGACCAGGGAAGCAGGGTGTGGATGGTTGTCAACAAGATCGATCTCAACCCTAATGCTCTAGCCCACATCGTATGCGATTCTTCGATCTGTCAGCAGAATTTCTATATCTCGGCCAAGAGCGGGGCGGGGATAGGTTCGTTGATTGAAGCGTTGGTGGAGGATGTTGCCAAAACGATGCCGGAAACAGGCGATGTCGGCGAGGTTGTCACCAACGAACGACATCGGGATTGTCTCGACAGAGCCAGCCAGGCTCTCGCGTCGTTTGTCGAAGGTGTGAGATCGGGGGGGGCTCCAGTAACGATACTCACGGCTGATGTGAAAGACGCTCTTAATGCCCTCGATGAGATCGTTGGAAAGACGTACACTGAGGATATCCTTGGAAGGATTTTTTCCAAGTTCTGTATCGGCAAATAAGGCGCTTCCGTAGGGGAGGAATGGATACTACTTACACGTACCCCAAACTCCGTTGGCCGCTCGATATCCATCTGCATTCGGCCGGTGATGACCATGCGCTCGTGGTGCGTTGCCCACTCGGTATAACTGAGCGACCCCTGCTTCTCGTGCCTGCTGTAGCTCCTATCATCTCCACCTTTGACGGCGCGCAATCTTTCCAGCAGATACTCGATCACTTCTCTCCCCAAGGTCTTGATGAGTCTACCCTCACGGAGTTGATTCGTTTGCTCGATGAGCACCGTTTTTTAGCGAACACGCGTTTTTTCGCCACAGAGAAGGAGATTCGTGACAGCTTTGCTGCATCACCCACTCGGGCAGCGGCTTTGGCGGGTTTGGGATACCCAAATACGCCGGAGTCGCTCAAGCAGTTAGTGAGCGGTTACCTGGTCTCCTATCATCCCGCTGTTCTCGGCCGAGAGCTCGTAGCGCTCGTCTCGCCGCACATTGATTACAGGCGCGGAGGATCATGCTATGGTGAGGTATATCCGAGACTCGCGGAGTCCCCTGCAGATCTCTATGTCGTAATCGGTACTGCACACCAGTACAGCCGAAACCTCTTTCATTTGTGTGCCAAAGACTTTGAGTCTCCACTTGGTACGTTGTCGTGCGACGTGCCGTTCGTTACTCAGGTAGCCCACCGTCACGGTATCACTCGGGCTTTTCAAGACGAATTTCTCCATAAACGCGAACACTCGTTAGAGCTTCAGCTGCCTTTTCTCAAGACACTCAAACCACACGCAAAGATCGTACCTATCCTTGTTGGTAGCTTTCACTCGATGCTGGCACACAATCGATACCCTCATGAATGGGAGGAGTACACGAGCTTTGCCTCAGCGCTTGCCGAGTTGATAGGCGAGCGTAGTGCGCTCGGTTCAAAGGTCTGCTTCATCGCCGGCGTCGATATGGCTCACATCGGAAGGTCTTTCGGAGACGAGGGGGCTCTTTCGCAGGAGAAGATGACAGAGATAGCGCAGCGAGATAGCGAGTATCTCGCTGCGATTGAGGCGCATGACAAGAAGCGTCTTTTCGATCATATGGCAGAGGATTGTGATGCGCGGCGCATGTGTGGGTTTCCTACCCTGTACACGCTTCTGGATGTAATAGATCTGCTCGGATGGCGCACTGAGTGCTGTACCGTGAAATATGGACAGGCGGTGGATTATGTCGCGGATTGCGCTGTCACCTTTGCTGGGATGGCGATATACCGGGATGCGGAAACGTAAACGTACTCGGGTTCTCCTTGTATCGCTCTATCAAAGCACTAGAGCTCACGAGCACGGTCACGGCCGGATAGTCGTTTGCGTGACGGGCGACAGGTCCGTCGACGCTACAGTTATGTCCTTAACTAGCATACTAGCGGTAGCAAGTCCTTCTCTTGGTCCTGCACCTGCACCGGCTTCCTCGTCATCATCACGAAACTTTTAAGTATGCTCATCGCGATAACCCGATGAGAATGAGGAAACCGGTGCAGGTGCAAGATGATGATTAGGATGAAGATGAGGATTAGGAGGGGGATTAGGATTAGGATGGGTCTGCTACGAACTTGTTGTGGACATAATACCAAAGTAACCGACCCGAATCCGGGCAGACCTGAAATGTCCAACAGCAATAGTTGCTCGCGAAATCAATGGGTAGTTGGGTTCACATAAACGAATTCGCACGGCCTTTCACCGGCCCGTCTGTATTCGCCAATATGCTCACAAAAATCTCCTAAGTTGTTCAGTTATTCCAGGCGTTTCCCCGGGGCTGTTCCCCTATTTCGCCCTCGTTTTCTCGCCACCCCTTTTTATCTGAAGCAATCCTTCTCCGCTCCAGGATAAGGGAGTATAGGTTGTTGTTACTCTTTTTGAGGTGTAGAGATGGAACAAGGCGATAAGAATCAGAACTTCTTCGAGAAATTCGGCTGTGAAGTTAAGTTCGGAGAGGTCGAAATCGGCACTACGTATCCGCTCTACGGAATGATTACGAAGATCCTCGATGACACCCCGGGACATGTCGTAGTCGAGATCAACTTCTCCATCAAAGCCAATATGACGATCCCTGACAAAGATAAGGTTGAGCTCCTCAAAGAGCGCGCATTCGAGCCGGGCATATTCGTCTCGACGGTTACAACCAAGGAACCAAAGCTCGAGGTCGATTGCAGTACGGTCGTATTCGGTAAACGGCAGTCCTTTCAAGCATAACAGTCATCGTACCGGACTACACTTCAGAAGGATAACGGCGCCTCAAAAGATAAACCCAGCCTCATTCATTTTTGAAAAAATGAATGAGGCTGGGTTTATTATGTTGTGGATGAGTGCCATCAGCTTCATAAACGGCGTGTTTTTTGTCTTTTACGGCGCAGCTTGGCTCCGCCAAGATTGCGCTCGCCCTGCTATTTCGAGTGGTTTTTTCAAAAATCACTCGCGCAGGGTTTATCTTCTCAGGCGCCGTTCCTTTACATCTCGTAAAAGATCCTACTTTTTCGTCTTTCCTGATGTCTGTCTCGCTCCCCTCTCTTGCTGACCAGCGGGAACCTTGAAGGTAATTGATGTTTCCTTCGAGGTAACGTTGCCGAGCTTAACTGAGTATTCGAGCGTATATGTGTCCGCTGGCACCCGAAATCCTACAACGTTCTTTCCTTTGCTGATGGTCTTCTCGAAGCCCGTTGTTCTGCCTTTCATCGTAACTCGGTAAGCGGCCCCGTTGCCGAATTGCTGGAGCTTCGCGAGTACCTGGTACACCGTCCGTCCTCCCTGCCGTATACGGGTGATGTCTACAACAGGAGCAGTCGGTTGCGTATCCGCAGAGGGGTCCACGCAGTCAGCAGAGCCGTTACCGTTCGCATCGGTATCGGCGATGTTGCAACCACATATGCCCGGGTTGCTCTTCAGATCGGAACACGCGCACTGTCCTTGAGCTGATTTCGCCGGATTCGTCGGACAGAAGTCGACGCAATCGACGGTGCCGTCGGAGTCGGTATCCGTATCGGCTACCCCGCATCCACACACGCCCGGTGATCCCTTGGACCTGTTGTTCGGACACCCGTCGACGCAATTAGGGGTTCCGTCGCTATCGTCATCTGTTTCCGGCTTGCCGCATCCACACGCGCCGGGTGAAGTTTTTGCCACATCTGCCGGACAGGTGTCGATGCAGTCCGGAGTCAAGTCCCTATCCGTGTCAGTCTCGGTGTTGCCGCAACCGCAGACAGCAGGCTCGGTCTTTTTCGAGTCATCCGGGCACAGATCGAGACAATCTGGTACGGCATCCCCATCCGTGTCGAGAGGACAGCTATTCTGCGCGAGATACACATGCTGAACGGACGTGCCTACCGCCCCGCCATTTGCCGCAGCGGGCGGCACTGCATCGGAAGCTTTCGACTGGTACGCTATCACCAACCCTGAGGGGCTCACGTGTGTAATGGTAGCGTCTTGATTCAGGCCCGCTCCACCGGTTCCCGGGCTCACGAGGTATGTCTTCTTCTGAATACGATCATACATGAAGATGTTCTTCGAGGCGCTTGTTTGAGTTGCAAGAAGATTGCGAGCCTTGCTTTCGTACACGATGTAGTGAGCATCGTCGCTTATCCATGGATTCTCGCTGTCACCATTTGCTCCCGTCGATGAGTTGTGCGCGCGGCTTATCAGCTCGATTTTACGGTTTAGGTGATCATAGAGGTATACCTGCTTGAAGCCGTTTGTGTTGATGTAGCCAAAGCCGAGTGGGTGCGGAAAATACTTCTGCCCAGTGGTGGGATCTTTACAGATGTAATTCGGAACTTCCTGCACGTTTTCGTTAATGACGAGATCGGTCGCTTCCGATTCGAATGTGACGTAGCGGCCGGAGCCATCGACATCGGGGTTACGACTATCGCCATTTCCGGGATCCTCTGTCGTGGTTACAGGTAAAAGAGTTCCTCCCGGGCTACATCGAGGGATACTGGCGGCGCCTGATATGCGTACGAATCGATCGTCTTTGTGATAGTAAATATCGTACAGATCCAAGGTGTCCGGCTTGAAGCGGACTGGGGCAGTAGCTAGTGAATCAAAGACGACTACGGTCTGGTCGCTGTTTGTATTGAGGTTACCGGCATCACCGTCCAATAGGTTCACCACGTTTGTACCGGCGTGGAGCTCATAGTTATCGAAGAGCACGGAGGTCTTGCATTCTCCACGAGCCGCTTCATTACAATCCCTTCCATCTCGCAAGAATGCATCGGCGATGGCGGGGAATCCGAAGTCTGAGCAATCCGGGGCAAGATTGTCGTATTGGTTCGATGCAGCAGAGCTGAACAGTATTTTTTGAGCGTCTTCACTGATGTGCCACAACGTGGCGTCCCGATCGGCTCCTACCCGAGCTTCCTCGCATTTCGAAGTTGAGAGCCAGGTCTCCTCCCATTTGCGGTCGTGAACGACGATCTGGCGCACTCCGTATGGCGCAACGCGCTGACCCCACAGATTAGGTTGCTCCTCGGCATAGGGGGTCGGTATGACCGGCGGTGTGCCGATTCCGACCGGCACGGGCGTGGGAGTATTTACTGCGGTCTGAAAGACGACATAGCGACCCTCGTCTCCGGTAGGACCGCCGACCTTCGGGTTTGTGCTGTCTCCATCCGCACCACCCTGCGTGACTCCCTCCCTGTCATAACTGAGGCATACTGGGACGCCGTTGAAGGTGTCGATCCAGTAAACATGTTTCTGATTGTTCTCGCACTGCCTTGGCGCGTCAAATGCGTCGTCGATCGACTGATCCAGGGTCGAGAAAGCGAGGAAACGAGGGGTTGTAAGAACAGAGCTTTGGTCGCTCGAATAGCGATATTCTTGAAAGGTCAAATCTTGACTATCTCGCGAGAGTGCTCGGTAGGTGTGGTTGAAGAAGGGAGCCGTGCCGCGTGTTGCTACGGCCTTGCTTTCACGACTGGTTGTGTCGGCTGCGAATGGGATTGCATTCGCGTCGCACAGAGTGGCAAGGCCGCACAGCGCCGGTAGTAACCAGCTACGGTGGGAGTGTGTTTGAAAGACCCTAGCCATATGAGCTCTCCAGCAAACCATTCTGAAAATCATTGTAAAAGTAGTAGTCGTCACGTCGAGCATGTGGGATGAGTCAGAAATGCATCGGATGCGCCCAGCCCGTTTTCTAACGCTGTATCTGAAGCTCTGTTGTCAGGTTTCGGGCCCACAGGGCCTCCGAATGCAACAAAAATGCCGGTCTCTTGCGGTCACTCAACTGAGGTTTTGACGGCACATCGAGAGATGATTACAATCACATGTCCGCTGAGTGGAACCTCAGGGCTTAGGGAGTTGGGGAGTGACGACAAAAAATAAAGGCGTTTGGGGGGAGTTTGTTTCGTTCCTCACTACATTAGGCACGATACTGGGCATCGCCGTAGCTCTGCGGGTCTGTGTAATAGAGCCCTTCAAGATACCCTCGGGCTCGATGATTCCGACGCTTCAGGTCGGTGATTACATCCTTGTTTTGAAATTTTGGTACGGCTTTCGACTTCCTTTCGTTACCGATTCGGTTGTTACATGGAACGACCCCAAGCGCGGTGATGTGGTGGTATTTACCCGGCCTGATGAGGCCAGAACACCCGATGAGGATGAGTCTGCGATTCACATCATAAAGCGTGTCGTCGGTCTTCCAGGCGATTCGGTAGAGGTGCGCGGAGCTCAGGTGTTCATAAATGGGGAGCCTTTGCAGGAGTCTTACTCGCAGTGGGTCGAGGGTGGGAGTTTTGAGGGGAATTTCGGGCCTGCTGTAGTGCCTCCGGGTAAAATACTCCTGTTAGGAGATAACCGTGATCAATCGAAAGACTCGCGATTCTGGAGCGAACCCTTCCTGGATGCGCGTCGCGTCAAAGGAAAGGCAGTTTTAATCTTTTGGTCGTGGGACAGCCTCTCACGCATCGGTAACGTGATCCGATGAAGTGCGCGTGGTTCCATCTTGCGGACGCCGTCGTCTTACGAGTTTCCGGCAAAGACGCTCGTCGCTATCTCAATAACCGCCTCTCGAATGATCTGAGAAGCTGTACGCCGGGTGACGTCATTCGCGCCGCTGCACTCTCGCCGCAAGGTCGGGTCGAGGGTTTGTTCTCGGTAGTTGTCGAGGCCGAGGAATCTTTCCTCTTGGTGTGCGATGGAGGTAGACGTAACTCGATTCTGGCGGCTTTGAGCCGCTACATCGTGGCGGACAGGGTTTCCGTTCAGGACATCTCTCTCCAGATCGTGGTGTTACACAGCACTAGTGTTGAGCCTGTAAAGCTGGAAGGCGGTGTCGTACATACCATTCCGCATGCGCGCGTTTGGGCACATGGATATGACTACGTCCTCGAGGGTGTAGAGAGAGAGCCAATCCTAGAGCAGTGTGCAGCCGACTGGGGAGTTCCGATGACGCACGAGGAGTATGCGTTACTAAGATGGAAGCAGGGGCTTCCAGCGTATCCAGGTGAGATCAACGAGGATACTATCCTGACGGAAGCCGGTATGAGAGAAGCAGTGTCCTTCACCAAAGGCTGTTATGTGGGTCAAGAAGTGATCGAGCGTAGTGATGCGGTCGGAAAACTCCCGCGAACATTAGAACGTATTCGCTTTGAGGGAACACATGCTGATTTGGTGCGTACGCCGGTTGTTTCCGCTAGCGGTCAAAATATCGGGAAAATAGTTTCCTGTGTGAGTGATACAGTGCACGCTTTTACGGGAGCCTTTGCCCTCTTACGGAACGGGGCATACGCGAGTGGCGACACGGTACGCTGTGCTGAGATTACGGGTAGTATCTTGTCAAAGGATGAGGTGGTTTTATGACGAACGCGACGGTGAACAAGAGCGAAGTTATAAATTTTCTTATCGAGAGCCAAGCACTCAAATTCGGTGAGTTCACTCTCAAGTCGGGTCGCAAGGCACCGTATTTCGTGAATACTGGGTGTTTTAACGACGGTTTGAAGATATCACAGCTTGCCCGCTTCTATGCACAACAGATCATTTCGCTTGGCCTACAGAACGTCGACGCTATATTTGGACCCGCTTATAAGGGTATTCCGTTGTGCGTATCCACAGCGATGAGCCTGTCGCGCGAGTTCGATATCAACATCGGGTTCTGTTTCAACCGCAAAGAAGCTAAAACTCACGGCGATGGTGGGGAGTTCGTAGGAGTTTCTTTAAAACCTGGCATGCGAGTTGTGTTGGTCGAGGATGTAGTAACAGCCGGCACAACCTTAAACGAGGTGATTCCTGTGCTTCGCGATAAGGTCGGAGTTGAGGTGGCTGGGGTTATCATCCTCGTCGATCGAGCCGAGAAGGGAAAAGGTTCGTGCTCTGCTGTTCAGGAAGCTGAGCAAGAGCTCGGTATCTCCGTCTCGTCGATCGTCTCGATACACGATATTATCTCATATCTCAGCACGTCGAATTCGTCGGGCTTTCAGATCGACGAGGGTCTACGGGCTCAAATCGAAGAGTACCGTGCTCAGTATGGTGTCGCATGCGTTTCAGCGTGAAAAGTTTCGTTGTTTTTCTTTGTGTCTTCATATCGGCTTTCGCAAGCGTAGCTTTCGCACAGCAGCCGCTATCTGACCGGCAGGCCGAACTCGACAGACAGGCCTTAGCTGTTTATCAACAAGTGATGAGTCCGTTCTGTCCAGGTCGTGCGCTGAGCGATTGTCCGAGTTCAAAGGCGCACGACTTGAAATCCGAGATGCGGCAAAAGCTCGAAGCGGGAGTCCAGCCTGATGTAGTTCTCGCAGAGGTGTTTGCGAAGTATGGCGACCAGTATCGAGCTGTGCCGGGCTTTTCAGGTTTCGCGCTACTTGCCTGGCTTGCTCCCCTCGTATTTTTACTAGCCGGATTGCTCTTGGCCCTTCGCTTGGCGAGCGCTCGCCGTTCAAACACTCCTCCTGCGGGTTCCACCGATGTAGCGCCTGAGATCTCTGAAAGTATGCAGCGCGAGATCGACGAGGAGCTCTCGCGGATAGAATGAAAGGTTTTGCCTCGCCTGCTTAGGAGCCCAAACCGCTCTGGAATTACTTGCTTATCCGATAGTTGGAAACGTTATGTGAATACGTAGCAATTCTAGGCTGTTAAAGGGACCCTTTTCGTCCTCTACTGTGCGTCTCCCTGTAGGAAACGATTCATAACAGGGGGGAGTAGTCAGAATGAGACTGACGTTGAGGGTCAATGGACAATAGAGCTCAAGAGCTGTTGAGAACACCGAACCTAACGCGCCCTGCTGGTGCCGTTGCAACCATCGCGTCTCTTCAACGCTCGTCTTTCCTTGCATGGCTCTCGGGTACGGTCAGATTTGCCGTTATTTTCCTGCTCCTTGTATTGCTGCTCAAAGGGAGCGTGTTCGAGGCGTTTTACATACCCTCGAGCTCGATGCAGCCGACGCTCAAGAAGTCCGACTACATGCTGGTTGCTAAATACACGTATGGACTTCGTCTGCCGTTTCTACAGGATACGGTGCTTCCTTGGTCTCCTCCGTCCCGAGGCGAGGTGGTCGTTTTTATTCATCAGGCCGGAGAGTCGCAGGGGTTACTCCAGCCGCACAAGGGCAACCTGGTAAAGCGGGTGATAGGGATTGGAGGTGATACTGTTGAGGTGCGTGGGGCTCAGGTAATAGTCAATGGCGAGTCGCTGCACGAACCGTATGCTCTGTGGGGTCTTGGAGGAGGGCAGCTCTCGTTTGGCCCCGTTCAGGTTCCTGAGGGAAGTGTATTTGTCATGGGAGATAATCGGGACGATTCTCAAGATTCTCGTTTCTGGCAGGATCCGTTCGTGAAGGTAGAGCACATCCAGGGGCGGGTGCTTCTCGTCTACTGGTCTTCGTCAAACCTGGGGCGCAGCCGAACCTTTATTCGTTAGGTCTATCAAATCTGCCTACGTCGTAATAAGGGTGATCCAGAGTAAATATAGGTAACTATTTGGTAAAACCCGCCTCGAAAGGCTTTCGGGTGACGTTGACACGTACGCGTACAGCCCCTAACATCGTAGCGTGTATGTCCACTAGTAATCGCCCCCACAACGAAAAAGTATCAGCCTACGTCTGTCTCACAAAGCCACGCATCCTCGTCATGGTTTTGGTAATGAGTGCGGCTGGCTTCTTCCTTGGTGCCAAGAGCCTTCATCCGCTCGACACGTTCTTTCTCATGCTTGTTGGAACTGCTCTCAGTTCGGGTGGGGCTGCGGTACTCAACAACTATATCGAGCGAGACTGTGACTTGAAGATGCACAGGACCAAGAAGCGACCCCTACCTACCGGCGTGGTGACTCCTAGTGAGGCGCTCGCCTTCGGTCTTATACTGGTTCTGCTCGGCGTGACGCTGCTCGCTTGGCAAGTTAATCTACTGACCGGATTCCTCTCGCTCTTGACGGTTTTTCTGTATGTGCTGGTCTACACCCCGCTCAAACGGGTAACGTGGTGGAATACAGTAATAGGCGCTATTCCAGGGGCCTTGCCTCCAATGGGTGGTTGGACAGCCGCGACCGGAAGTCTCGACCTGGGTGCGTGGGTCCTTTTTCTGATCCTGTTCATTTGGCAACACCCGCACTTTTATGCGATTGCATGGATGTATCGAGACGATTACGCAAGAGGCGGCTTCAAGATGCTGCCGGTAGTAGCGCCCGATGGTAAGAGCACCTTCTTGCAGGTGATATGGTTCTCTGTTGTGCTCATCCCGGCGTCGCTCCTCCCAACCCTATTCGGCATGGCTGGTGCTTTCTATGCATGGGGCATCGCGCTTTCGGGGCTTGTAATGTTCGCGCTTGGTCTCAATCTCTGGCGTACGCGTTCGGTTCAGGATGCTAGGGTTTTGCTCAAAGCTTCTGTCATATACCTCCCCTTGTTCTTCATCTTGCTCTTGGGCGATAGAAACTTCTAAGGCAGCGGACCGAATAATTATTGGCGCTTCCGGCTTTCGGGTGTGTGACTCGGTTCGATCAGAAAACTAGGGATTGAGCAGAGAACCTCGAATGGGGGAGTGACAAAGAGCCGGGACATCTATCTGCAGTATGGAGCTCCACCTCTATTTCTCTCCCCCTCGGTGTGTTCACGGACTCCTCGGGAAAAGTCGTCCGTTTTCTCTATGTAGTAGGCAATTCTCCTCCCCCTAATTCTGATCCTTCTCATCCTCCTGCACCTGCACCGGTTTCCTCGTCATCATCACGAAACTTAACCGTAGGCTCATCGCGATAACCCGATGAGAATGAGGAAACCGGTGCAGGTGCAGGACCATGAGAAGGATCAGGAGGAGGAATAGGAGGAGGAATCGCTGCCGCTAGTATGCTAGTTAAGGACATAACGAGAAGAGCATCGACGGCACTGTCGCCCGTCACGCAAGCGATATGCCGCTCTCCAACCACTCTACATCCTGGAAGCGCCAATTCCTATTCCACCGACCACACCTTACCCTCCGGCGTCAGAAACATCCTTCGCATCTCAGCCAAGTTAAAGGGCCGGGAGCCCAGACGCCCCAATACGCTCATCTGGTGGCCTGTCTCATCGACGGCGCGGTCTCTGTCGAGAGGCTTTGTAATCCCCATCGCTACACCTGTCATCTGCTTCCTTGCTATGACGTCCGGTTTGACCGACGGAGAGAATCCGTAGAAGCCCGGCACTCGGTCGGGATCTGTGAGTTGAAGAACGACCAGTCCGTTCACGCCATCGGCGACATACCCGATCAAGCTCGCATTAGTCGTCGCAACCTTCACATCGTAGGTATCGTTGAGAGTGCCATCAGCAGAGTACTTCATGTAGACCTGCGGGTGCTCCGGTTTCTCGATGTCGACGATTACTACTCCCTCTTTTCCACCGGCCACGTACGCGTATGTACGAGCTACATACACATTCCGTGCGTCGGGAAGTGCGATGCTGCCTGATTGCACTACGCGCGGGAGCTCGGGGTGAGTGATGTCTATGACGTGGAACCCGTCACTGTCAGTCATGAATGCATAACGGAACTGAATCGCTACGCCCGTGGGCTTGTTGGCAGGCCAGCTCGCCTCGAGCTTGGGCACCAGAGGATCGTCGAGGTTCACCACGACGACTTGGTTTTCGGTGCCGATAAACGCTCGTGTTCCTGCAAGGGTGATCGTGCGAGCTCCGGTGAGGATGCCGTTATCGTTCCACGTCACTGCACGGGTCAGGAAATTATTGCGCGGTTCCCCGTCCTGTAGGGTATCGACGTTAACGACGATCAATCCCTCGACTCGGTCAGTGATAAACGCATAGTGGTAGACCGGATGCATCGGTGTTTCGAGGTTCTCCGGCAACTGCTGCTTGAACGGAGCCACAGGCATATTTGTGGGGAGCGCCAACCCTGTGGCATCCGTGGTTGCCACGTGGAGGTTCTGGCCAAGTGGTGACACGGGGCTGGTGACGATTCGCTCAGAGAAGCCCTTGTTGGCGACGTTCGCCACATCGTACACCCTGAAACCGCCGAAACCGGCAACTGTGTAGAGGTACTCCCCTCGAAGTTGCACCACCTTCGTAGAGCCTCCGGCACCGGCGTGTCGATGGCTCTCCTCGAGCTCCTTCTTCCGTGCTTGGTGCGCCTGGTAGAAATCGGGGTAGGCGTATCTGTGTAGGTAGCTACCGATAACTGCTTGCGGCTCGTCCCACTCGGTCACCTGAACCCCTGCAAGTCCTCCGTCTCCCGCTGCTACCCATGTGTAGTACCCCATGAAATTGACGAAATTGGTTCCCAACAACAGAAGCTGCGCCATGATGGCGTTGTTGTCGTTTGCCTTCGAGACGTGGCAGTCCTTGCAGTCCTTGGTCTCCTTGGTGCGAACGGTGTGCGGGAAATGGGGTGCGAATGCCTGTGAGCTGTAACCGGCAGAGGAGGTCGGCGGTTGCTGAAAGTATATCTTCTGGCGATTAACGTCGGTCGAGCTGAGAATCAGTGCACTCGAGGAGCGTATGGGCACTATCTTTCCGTTTTTGGCAGGGCCGTGTTTGCCTAACTGGTACATGTCGTCTCGCGCCACCTGTGGATTGTAGCTCGCCCAGTTGCGAGTCTCCTTGCCATCGTAGTGGTTCGACGTCTTCTTCCAGTTCGCTTGGATCGGTAGGTGGCATCCTGCACACGCGGTGGTCCACGAGCTGTGGCACGCAAAGCAGGACATCTCTGAGTTCGGATGCGCTAGGGCCGACTCTGAATTCGAGTCTTTGGCTTCAGCGAGATCGGCAACGGAGTACTGAGAGGAGCCTGTCTCTAGTTTTTTGACAAGCTTTGCTTTGGCGGATTTCGGATTGTAATCCCGACTCTTGGGATCGAGAGAGTCCGTTACCTGCTTCACGCGCCATTCGAGATCCTTGGTAACCAGCGAGCGTTGGTAGAGGCCGTCGTCCTTCCACACGAACTGACGCTCTCCCCATTGAGTGCGTTTGAGTGATAAGTCGTGTCCACCTTCCGGGGCTGCCGGCCCCGAGGTCTTGAGTTGCGCGCGCTGTGAGACCGTGCCGTGGCAGTCTTCGCACATGATCTCCACCGACTGCGCCACCTCGCCGTAGATGTTTCCGTCGCCGTGTGAGTCCTGCCCGAAATGGCAGTCAACGCACTGCATACCGAAGTCGACGTGGATGTCTCTCAGGTGAACCGCCTTCTTGAACTTCTGCGGATCGTCGAAGGAGACCTGCTTGTCGTTCTGATCGAGGAGGTTCCCCTTCCTGTCACGCTTGTAGATCGCTCTAAAGTTCCACCCGTGTCCGTGATAATCAGCGAACTGGGTAGTCTTGAGCTGCGGATTGAGCTCAGACACACGTTTCAAGAAATCGATATCTGTCCATTTTCCGCGCACTGCCGCCTCCTCGGGGTTGTGGTTCAAGGAGGTGTAGTATTCCTCTGTGGACGGATACTTCTGCTTCTCCGGCCACATTGCGGGAGCGTCAGCCTCGTAATCCCACATCGTGTACCCGAGGAAGGTGTTCACGAACATGTTCGGCTGGTGCATGTGACACACCATACACTGACTGGAGGGGATGGCTCTGGTGAAGACATGCTGGAGAGGGTGCCCTTCTTCGTCTTTAGGGATGGTAGGATCTTTGGTTATCGAGCGCCCTTCGTGTCCGTACTGAGCATACGGACCTGAATGCGCCGGATCGCGGTCGTTGGCATAGATCGTGTGACACGCAGTACATCCACTGTTACGGTAGTCGCCCGGATGATCGTTGGTTCCCATCAGGCTGAGGTGTGGGTCGTTCAAGCGTGTCTTGTGTATATTGATGACCGGCACCGCGATGCGGCTACCTGTTCCTGGACCACGGTTACCCGCCTTGACGTCCGGCTTGCCCGAATCCTCCAAGGGGTTGGGATTGCCGACCTCTGCAAACTGAGACTTGATGAAGAGTCCACCACGCTCGAACACACGGAAGATATCAGCTGGCGGTAATACCTCCCAGGTCGGTAGAGGCAGAAGCTCTTCGAGCGCCCCTCGCGCAATCATAGCTGGGGTCAACGGCCTATCCTTGTTGTGCGCGATGCTCGCAGGCTCTCCGTCAGTGGTGTACGCCTCTCCCAGCAGGTAGCGCTTGAAGGGTAGGATTCCGTTGTTGTAGGCGGCGCCTCCCCACAGCATGGCCGAGGTGGTCATGAGGCTTCGCTTGGTCGCATTGACTATCTCAGAATGACAACCTCCACACGCCGAGGGAGCAGCGCGCAGATCGCCGGGGTTGATAAAGCGAACGAACTCAATCGGCTCCTGGACCAGGTTGGCGTAGGAATGCTTGGGATTCGCAGACGAGGGCCAATTCTCGGGGTGTTTTGGGAGTACGTGCGCCCGCTTCTTGGTGCTCTCGTAACCGTCAGTGCCTCTCTCGAGCCCCACTGCCCGCACCGAGGAGTCTCCGCCGTGACACGACGCACAGCCGATGTGCACTGCGGGGTTGGTGTGCATGGTGGGGGCATCGGTCTTGGTGTGGCAATCAACACACCCACGACTAGTCTCCTCCATCTCCTGTGCGGTCCCTTCCTGCTTGACGATCCCATCATAGTGCTCGTCTGCGAACGCATGAGGCAGGCAAAGAATCAAAAGAGCTGAAACGGTCGCCGCGCACAGCAGATCGACATAGCGCCGAGCGCTATCAACACCAAAAAGTTCGTTCTGCAGTAGTTTCATGCCTCTTACCATCAGTACTGTAAGATCACGTTCGTGAAGACGTCATAGTTTACCCTGTCGCCGAAGAGGTTCTTGTAGCCACTCCCCGGAAGAAGACACGCAGCACCCGCCCGAAGCTGTACGTTGTTGTTGAGGAAGGGACGGTAGATCACTCCAGCCGAGAGATCGACCCCAATCTCCTGATCGATCGAACCGTCCTGTCGCGCAACCTCCAGAGGTCCAACCTGATCGAACTGCAGGTAGCTGGCGTTGGTGACCAATTTGAGCTCCGGTAGAACCTCGACATCCATCCCGAGGTTGTAAAGACGCAAACCGGGATTAACGAAATTCGATTGTCCCAGCTCCTTACCCGGCCTGAAATTAGGAAGGAGGCTGTTTCGATTGACGAGATTAGTTCCACCACCACCGATGAAGGGGATCGCCTGACGCTGCCAGAACGAGAGATCTCCACCAGCGAAGTTGGGGTTGTCGAAGATCGCATCGAATCCTTGCGCGGTTCCATCGTACGGATCTCTATCGCCGGACGCCCAGAAAAACGATGTGCGGAAGCGAACGAAGTCTACGTCGTACGAGAGCTCCTGGGCGAACATTCCGGCGCTGATGTCGACCTGTCGGTTCGCGATAGCGTTGTGGCTCTCAGATCCTACGACGTAGTAGAGCTGCGTGGTCGTATTGACCTTTCCAATGTGTCCATCTCCGCCGATACCGAAGTAGGTTGAGTAGATGTTCTTGGGGCGCTGGTCCCCCATTGCGGCTGGTCGTACCAGGAAATTGTTGTCGTCGTAGCGATTCCCTTCGTTGCCAGCGGTATCTTCACGGTGAACTACGCTCGCAGTCATCGTATGGCCGAGCGTGAGCAGATCTTGGCGGTAGGCATTCGCCACCCACACATCTTCGTGACGATCTCTGAAGGTATTCACACCGGAGTTTGCGTCCTTGTCGAGTCGTGAAAACCAGGCTGCATTGAACTGGGTCTTGTTGTCGTCGTAGTTGCCGAAGAGTCGCACTCCCGGCTCGTTGTCGTTGAACAAAAAGCCTCGAAAATCGCTGTTGAACTGTTGAATGCCCAAACGGCTGGAGACGAAATCGTAGCGCTCGGAGAGGTTCGCGAGATGTATATCAGCCAGGAGCTCCTGAAACCCAAACGCGCTATCGGTTCGGGTATTGCCGTAGGCAGGATCGGCTTTGAGCACCCCGTTCTCCTCTGCCCTGACGTGGTTTACGTTGAACACCGGCGCAACGCGCAGCTCGAGCTCGGGCGGCATAAAGGTAGTGTTACCTCGTATGAGGGATATCGAGCTTACAACGTTCTCGACGAAGGCGGTCTGATCGCCTCCTCCAAAAACATCATTGCTCCTGCTCCGATTGGTAGACGCAAACCCGACAGGGATTGGAAGTCTGCGAGCTTCGAACATCGAATCCGATATGACCGAGACCTCCAAAAACCATTCGTGCCCTGGTGAACCAAAGACAGGAACATCGCCTTTGAGAACGTTCTGGTTGTACGGGTCGTACCATTTGCCGGCATAAAACATGCGCCAACGGTCCGGTATTGCCACGAAGTCCGATGCCGAGTTTTCAATCGGAGGGATCGATTCATAGATGCTCTCAGGGAAGCTCCGAACTTCTTCGCCCGGCAACTGATGCTGAAACTCTTCGGTTTGCGGCACCGAGCTTGACGATTCAGTGGCGTGCTCTTCGGCATGCCCGAGCGAAGCACCAGCAACAGCCTTCGCGAGTGCAGCGCTCAACATCAAGCAGGTCACAGCTGTGGCTCGCGTGCGTCGGATCACCCTTACAGCTCCTCGCACTTGTTTTGGCTGTTATCACCTATGAACGGAGCCTCGGGACAATTCACATACCGTACCCTCGAGTCCCGTTGGGGCAAGACGAGTGTGTCGGCGCGGATCTCAAATGGAGCGTTGAAGCCGAGCTGAGGGTCCCCGATGCTGCTGTGACTAGCATCGTCCAAGCCCTTCCTGCTCGCACCGTAGAACGCGATCATATCGTCTTGGTCGATGCCATCACCGCTCACCCCGATTGCACCTATGAGCACACCATCGCGGTACAGAGGCACCGCGCCGGGAAAGATCTGGATTCCGTTACGACCCAGGGAGCCGAGAGCTGCTGCATTTGCACAACTGCTTGGAACAACCCCCGGATTGAGGATCGGAGTAACGAGCCCGCCGAATATCAGATCGAGTTGCAGTCCCGTATTGAAGGGGCTCCATGATTTTCCCGGCGCGGCTCCCGGAAAGGGAAGAGAGAAGGGCCCGTTTGGACGACCTTCGATCCCGTCAATAAAGAAGGGACGGGCGAGATTCCCAATTGATCGTGAGGCGAAGGCATAGGAGCCATCCAACGCTTGCCCCCCCGTGAAGACCGCATACGCACCTGCATAATTGACGGCGAAGCCTCCGCCTGAAGATGCAAATGCCTGCTCCAAGAGAGCGCCTGCATCGGGCGAACTGAAAAGCGCCGCAGCGCGAGCCTTCTGCAAGGCCACGTCGATACTGAAAACCGGCGCATCCTGGGAGCGCGTAAAGCCGAGTGGTGTCCCTCGGTCATCGACGATGAAGATCGAGTTCCGCGCAGCTGTATCCCTCGGCGTGCGGATGGCTGCTCGCAGGCGATAGGCAGTCAGTAGAGCGGAATCAAGGAGAGCTTCCACTTCTGAGCCGGTGAGCTCTACACCTCCCGGAAGTGCACGGCCAGCGCGGCTCGGAAAGCGCGATCCTCCATCGGCACCGACCAGGATCGCCGATGGTTGTCCAGCTCGTACCGAGTTCGCCACGCCCGATGCTGCCGTCCCAAAGGGCACACCCGCTCGAATCTCAGCCCGTGCGTACAACGGCTCGGCCTTCAAACCGGACGTATCGAGGGGCTCTAACTCCTGACCAGCGATCGATAGATCGTCGTAGCCTACATCTGCAAAGCGCAGTGAACGACCTGCGATGAATACATTGTCTCCCACTCGCTCTGCCGGTGCTTCAAAGCCGATGCTCGCTGAGAGCGCGATTGACTCCTCACCATCGGCGTCGAAATCAGAAACATCTCTGTCGACCGTGTAGATACCGTTGTACTCGACACCGATACCTCCAACGAGATCGCCGTTCTTGTAAATCGGTAGACCGCCCGGATCGCCGGAAAGGCCGAGCGGCAGCGGTCGAGGGCCGACAGAGCCCCCAGCCTTCGCCTTGCCACCGAGGCCACCACTCGAGAGGGTGGGATTGTGAACCACGACGTCGCCGCACGGTAACGACGAAAACTGAACGCCAAAGAGGGGGCCTCCCGGCTGATTCCTCTGCCCCGGAAGGAAGTGCTCCTGGATGATCTGGCTCGCTGTTCGCGAGGAGAAGGCGTTGCCCTGCGAGCTCAGATACGCTCCGGTCCCAGCCTTTGAGATCGCGGCTAACGTTGCTGGCACTGTCACCCCTTCGAGCCCGCCTTGAGCACCGATCCGCCCGGAGATGGTGGTTGTGGGGGGCGCGCCCGCCATTTGGTAGAGCGCCAGCACATTACCCACTCGATCGAGTACTGCCATCGTACTCGCGACCCCGGCTGCCTTCGAGGCGGCGACGCCTTGTTGGAGAATCCTTTCAACTTCCTGAACGGTAAGCGCTTGGCTCTGGCAGGTCCCATCACATCCGAAATCGGCACCTGCTGAGCCGCCGCTCTGAGAGCCTCCAGACCCTGTGCCTCCACCACCACATGCAGTGATGACACTAAGAGCCGCGATCGAAGAGCAACCCAAGATACGTCTTCGCAACAGGGAGGGAGGTTTCCTCGTTTTTCCAGTCATAAAATTCACTCCTACCTCACGAGCCCATGAAGATATTCTGCAATATCCCTCTTGTCGGTGCTCGGCACGCTTTCGGAAGCGTGGTAGGAGTGACAGAGAGTGCATTCAGATTTGACGAAACCGGGCTTATCATGCCCCACATGACACCCCTGACAGTTGGAGATATGTGGTAGCAGAAGGTCACTCGTGTGCTTTGAGGCGCGCACATCCTTGTGGCAGGACTCACAGGTGAAAGGCTCGTGAGCACCGTGACTAAAACGCGCGCCCGAGTACCAAACGGTGGGAATCTGAACAGGGGTGACTCTATAGCGTGACTCGGCCTTGATCCACTCCGAACGCGGCTTCTCAGCCACCTCGTGACACTCCATGCACGCCGTCTTGGTAAAAAGCTGCCGCTCAGCATCCCGAGCACTCTGCTCTACCAACGTGGTATCAACGACCTTTAGAGCATCTACAGGAACCCCTCGCGTTCCCTTGGGCATCTCTCTATCGCTTGGAACCTGCACCGTCCGGGGGCCGGTTTCGAGGAGGAGCAGTTTCGTGTACTGCGTGAAGAGCGCAGCGTAAACGTCGTCCGGGGCGGCATGCGGCACTTGAGTATTCGGCAAACGCTCGTCAAAACCCAGGGTGTGACAGTCGGCGCAATTCTTCTCAAAAGTAATCGGTTCAAAGATTCGCAAGTCTCGATCCAGTTGGTGGCACGAACTACATTCGAGCGTGACCGGCCCCTTCGCTCCCCGCAGTCCCGGCTTCAGATGAATCGCGTGGTTGAGTTTAATCGGAGTACTGTCTTTGGCCCGTGCCTGATCGTCTACATCGACACGCGCTTTTTGACCTGAAGGCTCGACAACAGAAATTCGGAACTGCGGGTGGCTATCGAAACCTGCCACGTTTTTCACCTGAGAGTGATCTTTGAAGGAACCTATGTCTGAATGACAGCCGGTACAAAAGCGCCCGTCCTGAGATATCACTCCCGAGTCGCCATTGTGCTCCATGTGGCACTGCCCGCACCTGAACGTCATCTCCGGGTGCTGCGCCGTTAACTGCGCCATACCCTCGGTGTGCTTGCTCATAGAGTGACACGATTCACAAGCTGCGTCTCGCACGTGTGCGAACGGGAACGTGTGGCAACTAGAGCAATCAGCGGAGATGAGTTTGTGGCTATTCGAAACGGGTCCGCTATTCCACGACAACAGGCCGCGTGTACTGAGGGGCCACAAAAAAAAGAGTCCCAGCACGAGAGCGAGCCCACCGTAGCTCAGCATGCGCATCGAGGGGAGGTAGGTATCGATACGCAATCGCGCCAGCGTTTCGACTACTTTCTGTGCTGATTGCGTGGGCGACATCTCCGCTACTTCGCTACGTAGCTGTATGAGAGAGATGACTTCGCCGGATATCTCGACACGAAAATGTATGTCGCCGATGCGAACCGTATCTCCGGAATTCAGGAGGCCGCCTTGAGTTTTTCCGCCGTTAATCTGTATCCCACTGAAGGAATTCAGATCACTAACGGAGAGGACACCCTGGCTGAATTTGAACGCGGCGTGCTCGAGCGACACCTCCCGGCTCGTGAGGATGATGTGCGACTTTCCTCCTCGGCCGACGAGTATCTCCGAGAGCGCAAAATCCTCTGAGAGCTGCTCGATTGACCCTCGTCGGGAAAGCCTCTCTTGTATGTACCTGAACATCTCGACCTACCACATATAAAAGACGGAGAAGATGTGGATGGCGACTGCGCCGCACAGGGCGACCGAAGCCGGGACGTGTATGAAGAGCCACACTCGAAGGAGCATCTTGATGTGGCTTTCGCGCACCATGTCTCTGGATAGATCGATCTTTTGATCGATCATGCCCAGCACTCTGAGCGCCTCCGCGCGCTCGGAGTCCGGCAGTGAGAGCATGAGCGCTGCTGCCTGCTTCGTATCCACACCTTGAATGGTTCGAGGGAAAACGAGGAGCATGAAACCAGGCTTCAACGACAGGTCAAAACGCTTCACAAAACCCAGGAATTCGTCACTCCTCTGAGATAGTAAGCTCTCTATCTCTCGATCTAACGACTGCAGACGCTCGAGGATCGTCTGACTTTTGAGTCCACCGCGGTGTGACTCGATCTTTGAGGAGAGCTGCACGTAGTTCATAGCCCCCCACATTCCACTCAAGATCGTTATCACCATCAAGACGTATGCTAGGGTGTGAACGTTGCAACCAAAGCTGAAACCGGCATGCAGCGGCACCAATAGTAGCAATCCGACGCCGATCCACACATGAGCTGCCAGCCACCCTTCGAGCGTGCCCAGGCTGGAGGAATAAGCCCGCTTGCGCAATCCAAACGCCATGAGCCACACGATGCCGATAGTTGCCGCGGTTCCGTAGATATATCCGAGCGCCGTTCCGCCGTTCCGCCCCCCTACAGGGTTGTCGTACACATAGACAGCGAGGCACACGATAAGCGCCAGGGCTGTGATCCACAGCCATCGAAATCGCCGATAACTTATGAACGTAGCACCGTCCACCGACTACATCCCCTTCGATTTGGCGATCTCAATCAATCGCGCAGAATTGACTCGCATAGCAGCCCCCGTCGGACACGCGCGCACGCATGCGGGGCCTCCCTTCAGATCGTGACACTGATCGCACTTAGCTGCCTTGGCAGGTCCCTCCTCGACTTCGCCCCAGCCAAACCAGTTGAGAAGCGACTTCCCCGAGCTGACCTTCTCGTGCACCACGCGGATCACGCCGTACGGGCAGTTGCCGACACAGTTTCCACACCCGATACACGAATCACGGATGATCACCTCACCGTTCGGCATACGCGAGAGCGCATCAGGAGGGCAGTCGGTCATGCACAGAGGGTTTTCGCAGTGCCTACACGATATCGGAATCTGTATCGTCGCAAGGCTCTTGCCGCCCTTTCTATCGAGTCGCGAATAGCCGCCATGCGTTGCAGCGCAGGCAGCTTCGCAGTTGTCGCACGCGATGCAGCGATCTGAATCGATCAACAGAACGTTCTCTGCATCCGACAACCCCTCGCCGAACATAAAATCGAGGAGCGCTGCAGAGCTCTCTCGTTGGTCGATCGTGGCGTTCTCAATCCTGCGCTCCTCCGCAAGGCGCTCGACACGCGTACGCTCCTCTGGAAAGTGCTGAAGAATCGCGCGGAAATCATCCTTCTCTATGACAAGGGTCTCGCATGCAACGGCTGCTGTCACCGTTGCGGAGCGGGGTAATTCCTGAGCACTCAAGAGCGCCATCTCGCCGACGTACCTGCCCGCTGGTATGTACGTCTGCGTGATATCCACTCCTTGCCTATTGCGGCGAGAGATCTTCACCGAACCCTTGCGGATTACGTAAAGCTTATCGCCAACGTCCCCTTCGGCGAATAAAACCTCACCCTTCTTGAAGCGCCTCATCGTCACGCGCTTCGTCAGTGCCATTAGAAAAGAGGGCGTGGCCTTAGGAAAAATGCTGGTTTGCAGAACACGCTGTGCGAAGGTCTCATCGAGCGCACGTCGAACTGACTCCACGGATGCTATTAGTTTGAGCATCTGCTTGCGCGGTGTTTCGAGCAACAGAGTCTCGGAGGATGCAGCTCTGACGGTCGCCACGCGTCTGCGACCTGAAATCAGACCCATCTCACCAAAGAACTCACCCTGCCCCAGGCGAATCTTCGTCTGTGCATCGACCTCAACTTCTACAGCACCGGATACAACGCTCCAGAATGTGTCGGTAAAATCGTTCCTCGCGAACACGACATCGCCAGGCTGCATTCGGTGAAGGCTGGAATCAATCACCATCTCTCGTAGTTGTGGTGAGCTTAGCCCTTGGAAGAGTGGCAGATTATCAGAAACCTTTGGAAAGTTCTCGGTAAAATTACCGGGCAGATGCGCGAAGCGCTCCTCCAACAGGGGTTGATCGGCCGGTTGAACCGGGTTGCCCCTGATGTGTTCCAGAACTTCGTAGCCCTGGTTGATCGCTTGCTTGATCAAAGGATATCCGATCAGGGCTCCGATGATAAAAAGGCCCGGGACGTTCGATTCGTAGCGATCAGTCACCACCGGTACCGACGAGGGGTCCGAGTTGGGAAAGGTGATCCCCATCGACTCGATGAACTTTCGAGGTAGAATGCACCCTGTTCGGGCAATAATATGGTCACACGCAACTGCGACCTCTCCCTGCGGGGTGTTTACATAGGTGAGTTGCGGCTCGATGCGCGCGATGCTCGAATCGAAATAACACTTGAGCATCCCGGTTTGTATGGCGTTCTGAATGAGCTTCACGTTGGCATCCTTGGCCCGCGCGAACTCCCCACCACGGTTAATCAGGAATACAGAATTCGATTCCATGAGGGCAAGCGCGTTTTCAATTGCAGCATCCCCTGCGCCGACTACGATGATGCTCCGACCCTCGAACGCTCCCGGATCGGCGAGGGTGTAGGCCACATGGGTCAGCTCCTCCCCAGGCGCGCCGAGCTTCCTCGGAGATCCTTGCACCCCGGATGCAAGCACAACGTAACGCGCAGTGCAGACCCCGGCCGAATGGTGTATCTCGAACCGGTCAACGGTCCTTATGACTCTCGTGACCTCTGCGCTGACAACATTGGTAGCGTGCGCCTCGAGGTCTCGAGCGAAAACCTCCAGAATCTCTTCTCGGCTCCCCTCGGAGAAGCTACACCGCGCTCTCAAGGGCAGGCGGCTGGGCTCAGCCATGACGTGCTTGCGGAGCTGGTAATCGTAAATGGTGTTTGCTATCTGCCCCTTCTCGAACAGGATATGGGACATCTTGTAGTGTGCAGCGCTGGTGGCAGCCCCAATCCCGCCTGGACCTGCACCGATTATAGCTATCTCGTAATGTTCCGGCATGCTTCAGTACAGAAGAACCTCGTCGAACTTGCTCGTTCGCCCGCGCTGCAACACTAAAACCTTGGCCACAGAACGCAAAGTATATATTTCAAGTTTATCAAAATAAATCTATTTTCGGGAGATGGGTGAACAAAGCGCTACATTTCATGTACACCTTTGATATCCAAGATCGGTCATCTCTGAGTGGTTTCTCTGGATGCCGGGATGAACACAGCTCTATGGTACACTCTCTCAAACAACTTTCTACTTTTTTTGTTGCGTTGATCGCCTGTGCGCCTCTCTTTACACGCCCTGTATTTGCAGATGCACCGCAGACAAGCGCCAAGTTGATGGGAGTGGGATCATGCTCGGCCTCGAATTGTCACGGGAGCGTCAAGCCGCTCAAGGGATCGAAGGTGCTGCAGAACGAATACTACACCTGGCTCAAGCACGACAAACACTCGCGAGCATACCTCTCCCTCACTAATGCAGAGGGCAAGCGTATGGCGAGCCTGCTCGGTATCGCCGACCCTACCCAAGAGCGCATGTGCCTCGAGTGTCACGCCACCTACATTGGGGACGAAGCTTCTCACGGCGCGCGCTATCAGATCGAGGATGGAGTCTCATGCGAATCGTGTCACGGAGCAGCCGAGCGGTGGCTTCCCGAGCACACCGCCTCAGATGCCACCCACGAAACAAACCTAAAAAACGGCCTGGCGAACATCGTGCCACCGACTGAACGGGCCGGTATGTGCCTTGCGTGCCATCAGGGTAACCAAGACAAGTGGGTCGGCCACGATCTGTACGGCGCGGGACATCCGCGCCTGACCTTTGAACTCGATACCTTCGGTGCGCTCCAACCCCAGCACTGGGTGGTAGATGAGGACTACGTTCAACGCAAGGGCAGCTACGTACCTCTACGAGCATGGCTGGTCGGGCAAGTGGTTCATGCACAAGGCACATTAGCGACGCTCCGATCTCCAGAGCGCGTAACCAACGGGGCTTTTCCAGAGCTCAGCCTGTTCGACTGCTTTTCATGCCACCACAGTCTTTCTGAGAAGCAGTGGAAAAAACGCACCTATGGCGGTAGACCCGGCCGCCTTAAATTGAATCTTCCCTCACTTGTTATTGTGCAGCAGGCCCTGGAAGTGTTGGAGCCCGGAGTCGCCGCGACGATGAAGATGCATCTGACTACGGTTCATGATTCCTATCAATCGGATGGAGCCACCAGAGCGCTTGCAGACCTCGCACACCTCGTTGACAGCCGGCTTATCGAGATCGCCAACCAGGTATCCTCAGATGAGAAGATCTGCGCTGCTTTACTCGAGCGCTTGGGCTCCTATGCGGCCTCTGCCCCGTCACCGACGTATGAAGTCGCCGAGCAGCTCGCCATGGGAATTCAAGCGATCCTCGCCTCTTCGAAACCGCTCCAGAACCGATACAAAAGGGAGCTCAAGGCCCTCTTTGCAACGTTAAGGAGCTCTGAGGCGTTTGATCCTGGGTCGTTTAGTCATTCTGCTAAGGGATTTTTAAGAACATCAAAGGTCAGTTAGGGCTGGACACACCCGAACTCTTCCTGGGAGAATTCCAGGGTGCGCGATCAGCTCCTTCCCGGGTAGGGAGAATGAACTTCTCCCAGAATGGAGAGTCGAGCGGCTAGCACCTAAGCGTTGATGTGTAGCAGACGAGATACGATGAGCACTATCTTCAAAGGAACATTCTTGGGGCTGACTCTCGCTCTCTGCATGCAAAGCGCATCAGCAGATCCCGCACTGCTCTACGGCCCTTTCGAAGGGTCAGCCGAGAACAGCGCCGGATTCGGTCTGGCATGTGTAGACAGGTTCGCGACATCGTCAAACAGCTCGGACTTTTTGATGGGCTTCCCCTCAGATGGGAACAGCCAACTCGGCGGAATTGCCAGGATCCTGTCAGGGGCAGACGGGACCACCCTCCTTCTGGAGCAGACTCGCTCCGGTGAGTATGGATTTTCGGGCAGTTCAATCGGCGATATCGATGGCGATGGAGCCGAAGAGGTGATCATCGGCGATCCAGCCGGTGAATTCGCCTACATCGAATCATCCTCGTTGGCTCCCATTACGATCTCGGCTACCTCGGCTGGCATATCGATTAATTCTCGATTTGGACACTCCGTTGCAGGGCTCTTCGATGTCGTGACTGGAAGCGTACGCGACGTGGTCGTTGTTGGAGCTCCAAATCACTTTACAGGCCCATCCCCTTCCAGCGACGGTCTGATAGCTTTTTTCGATTCGAATGACGGAACGTTCCTCCATCGCTGCGATGCTGCTCCAGGTACAGGGGGGCAGTTCGGACATGCAGTCGCAAGCATCCGGGATCTGAACAACGATGGGCGACGAGATCTCCTGGTATCTTCACCTCTCCGTAGTGAGGGTAATGGTGCAGTCGACATCCTATCCCCAAATAGCGGAGCGAATTGCACCGTCATAAGGTCGATTAGCGGGCCAGCTGGCGCTCGACTCGGAAGATCGCTTGCGGCTGTCGGTGATCAAGATGGTGATGGCTTTGAGGACTTCCTGGCAGGTGCTCCAGACTACAGCGATACGCTTGTCAATCAAGGGATGGCACTGCTTGTTTCCGGTGCCACTGGAGCAGTCATGTGTTCGATTGTAGGCAACACGGCCGGGGAGTTTTTAGGGACCTCTGTTGCGGGTATCGGGGACGCCAACTACGACGGTCGGTCGGATTTTGCCATCGGAGCACCGGGAGAAAGCGGGGAGCGCGGTCGAGTTATAGGGTTCTCGTACGACTTAATCAGTACTACTTGCTCGCCGGTTTTCACGATAGAGGGGGAAGTAGGCGAGGGATTGGGCAAAAACCTCGCCGGCGCTGCACGGGAAACGAACCTCTGTGATATGAATAACGACGGGTACTCTGAGTTCCTTGTCGGAACCGGAATCGATGTCGAACGCCAGCGCTTCGGCTCGACGCTCGTCTATTCAATCCCTCCGCCAACCCCGACGGCAACTCCAACCTCGACGCCAACCCCGACGCCAACCTCGACGCCAACCCCGACGCCAACCTCGACGCCAACTCCAACATCAACCTCAACGCCGACGACAACACCTACTCCTACAGTCACCGCTACTCCGACAGTAACTTCGACCTCAACGCGGCGTCCGCGACCAACCCGAACTCCCAGCGCAGCGTTACCCGACCGAGCGCGACTTACGTTCCGAATATCCGAAGATGGCACCTTGGTAGCGACGAGCTCACTCAACCGAGATCCGAAGGGCGCCTGCTCTGTGCGTCTTAAGGCTCGTTATTCGGGTAGTAATCTCAGCGGCGTAAGCACCAGCCGAATCTTGGTCAAGGCGAAGAGGGCTACGCAGGTTACCAAGTTCCTGGCCGACAACCTTCCTAAAACGGAGATGGAAGCTGCTTCAGGGAAGCCCTATATACTTCACATTATCACTCACACGTATTGCGGTAAGACCACCATAGTGTCGAACGTGGCGAGTCGCTTCTTGAATTGTGGTGTAAAACCAGAGGTCTCTCCGGATGACTTCACCACTATCTTGGCACAAAAGATCCGCTAGCGCGTAATCGAGAACGGTCCGATGGAGGGGGCTTCCTGGTCTGGGTTGCACGTGGCGCATATTCCGTCTCCAGAGCCTCCGTCACTCTCTCCCCCCGATCCACCACCATCAAAGGCCCCCGTGAGCGCAACGACACCGACCACACCAACTGCAACCAGAGCTACCTCTCCTGCGCGAACCCAGAATAATGGAGGGGAGGGATCGAAAGAGATCTTTGTGTAGAACGCGCCGGGTGTAGTGGTGGTGAGCACCCAGATATCAGTCGGCACATCGGAGAACGTGGCTACGTCATCACTGATCGATGCGCGAATCTCCTCTCCTTTCGCGTTTATGAGCTTGAGATCTCCGACCTCCGTGGAATTCAAGGCAACCTCAATATCAGTCAGCTCTTCGAGCGAGACGTTCTTGAGCGCCCTGGTTTTTCCTTGGCAATCGACCACACGTAAAGCAGCCAAGGGCTGCGCTTGTGCCGCACCGACAACAAGACCTGCCGCCACCATCCCGGATACCACGGTCTTGAGTGTACTCGATCGCAGTCTTGGAAATAAGTTTATTGACTTTGTCGCCACCATGTTGGTAACCATAGCCTGTAGCGCGGTACACGCAAGTCCAATCCTTATGCCCACAATCGTCAGTACTTCCGCTGGAACTTTTCTTGTGATACGCGGATTCGTCGTATGCCTTGCTGCGATTTCGATCGTAGTGACATACAAACCGCAGACTGCTCGTGCCGAAGAGGTATCGATCCAGTTGCAGTCCGCCAAGCTTCGTAGTGCACCACGACAGTTTGCTCCCACTACCGCAGATCTTCGTTTCGGTGACGCGCTCTCGGTTAAGTCCCAAGCAAGCGGATGGTTCGAAGTTACACTGCCCGACGGGCGTAGTGGATTCATTCACCAGAGCGCGGTGACCGGTAAGAAAATCGTTCTGTCGGAGCGTCAGGTCAGCTTGGCAGATGTCGCCGTTGATGAGTCGCAGGTATACCTCGCAGGCAAAGGATTCAACGGAGCCGTGGAGCAGGCCTTTGAAACCTCTGAAGAGCAGGTCGACTACCAGGCGCTTGGCACGATGAAATCGACCCTGGGCGTATCGGAGCCGGCTGCTCTGGCCTTCCTAGAGGAAGGGAACCTATCAGATTCTTGACCATGAAAGACACGATCTCCCGCAAAGCACGCGTTCTGATGTCGACCCAACTCCTTGTGATGAGCTTCATCTTCTCGGGGTGCTCGTTTTTTACTCCGAGAGCCTCTACCGTGTTCGAGCCGGCCAAGGAGTTCAGTCGAACATACGAGGATATTGCGCCGGAGGAGGAACACGTGATCGGGCGCGCGGTTGCAGCGCGAATACTGGGACGATATCGAGTGTTGAACAATGCATCACTCAACGACTACCTCGCTCGTATCGGCCTGACCTTGGCTGCGAAATCCAGCCGCCCTGATCCTTTTGCAGGGTACTCCTTTGCACTCTTGGAGAGCGATGAGGTAAATGCGATGGCTACTCCCAGTGGATTCGTCTTCATTACAACAGGTCTACTACGGCTGCTCGATGACGAAGATGCCCTTGCTTCGATCCTGGCTCACGAAATCAGTCACGTTACGCAGCGCCACGGCTTGCAAGTCATCGACCCCGAGCACTACGGCTCCTACATTCAGATTGGTGGAGTGGCGGCTTCGGCAATCGACTGTTCGGGATTGACTCAACAAACGGCTGCCGCCTTCTCTAAGGCGGTGGGTGACGTATTCGACACCTTGGTATTCAAGGGCTACTCTCGGCAACAGGAATACGAGGCCGATCAGGGGGCACGAGAACTCTTGACCAAGAGTGGGTATCGCAGTTCGGCTCTGAACAACGTCTTGGGAATCTTGTCGCAGACCCCCGGCAAAACAGGTGGCTGGTTTTCTACCCATCCAAACCCGCGAGAGAGGCTCACGCAACTGCCAGCGATCTCCACCGACTCCCCCAACACTCATAAAGGGTTTGAGGTTCGAAGAACGAGGTTTAAAGAGGCGTGCAAGGGAGCCCCGATACGCTGAAGACTTTCCGAACTGTGATCCGGCACAAAGACCCCGGACATACTAACCCGGATATTGCATGAAGCCTGCTACTACGAGCGCCGATAACGGCGCTTTTTCGGTTCAAAAATTAATTTTCAGACTGAGAAGGTATCTCGCTACGATTCCGCCCTGAAAATTAATTTTTGAATTCGCCCTACGGGCCCGAAAAATCACCATTCTCTGCGCTCTCGCGACGCAGTTTCATGCAATATCCGGGCTAAACCCTGCGCGAGTGGTTTTTTCAAAAATCACACGCGCAGGGTTTATTTAGTTGCCACTACTTTTTAGTCAGATTCCATGTATCGTCCCACGGCTCTCGAGAGGCCTGGAGATCGGCGATACGCTCTAGATACAGGGAGTGAAGTCTGCATACCGGCAGATCCGCCAACGTATGCCGAGCAGCCTCAAGTTGCTGTGCTTCGAGGAGTCCGCGCACAGCAATCCACGTTGTCAGATCTTCGGGATCGATGTCTGTCAGAGGCTCGTAGACTAAAAAGCTCTCAGCCCGACCTACGACGCGAATGCGACCTACCGGTCGGCAGAAGATGTCGGAGGGAAGTTGCTCAAACGTTTGCTCAGAGATGAGGATCTTGGTACCGAAAAATTTGTTTGCTCCCTCCAAGCGGGATGCCACGTTCACCGTATCCCCAATAACGGTGTAATTGAAACGCTCTCGAGAGCCGAAATTTCCTACGCTTACGAATCCTGTATTTAATCCGATACGCAGTTTGAGCTCGATGCCGAACCTCTGCTTAAACGATCGCCCGAGCTCCACCACGCGCTTTTGGCACTCCAGTGCGCTCCTGACCGCCAACGAGGCATGATCGGTGAGCGACACTGGGGCGTTCCAGAAGGCAACTATCGCATCACCGATGTACTTATCGACCGTACCTTGATGGTCCAGGATTATCTTGGTCATTGCAGAGAGAAATTCGTTGAGGAAAACGCCCAGGTCTTGCGGATCAAGAGACTCCGACATCTTGGTGAACCCTTCGATGTCGCAGAAGAAGACGGTAAGCTCTTTGCGCTCTCCGCCAAGAGCAAGCGCCGAAGAATCCTCGATAATACGCTCGATTAGCTGTGGACTGAGATAGAATTGAAATGCGCTTCTCAAGAAGCGACCTGCGCGTCCCTCCAGTTGGTGCTGGTAAGCAAACGCAGCACCAATCGATAGGCAGGTACATACGAGCGGAACCATCAGTGGCAGCCAGTAGCCCCATGCAGCAGCAAAGAAGGGTACAACGAGCACAAAAGCTGGCACTCCCACGGCGACACATGCGAGCCATATCAGCCTCGTGAAAAAGACGGCTCCGAAAACCCCCAGAGTGATAGCGAGTGCCGCAAACAGGACGTTGGCCGACATCGGGGTCTCCGAAATAAAGGAGTCATGCAACGCGTTGTCGAGCGCAGTCGCGTGGTACTCTACCCCCGGGAAACTTCGTGAGAGGGGTGTCGGCCTCAGATCCAGTAGGCCTGGGGCATCCATCCCGACAAAAACATAGCTATCTTTGAACTCTTCGGGCGAAATGGTTGGAACCTCCCCCTCAATCAAGGCCTGATAGCTGCGCAGGATACTGTAGTACGAATACGTTCGATACGTTCGAGCCGGACCTGCGAACTTTATGGCGAACTCGCCCCTGGCATTCAAGCGCCCGACATCGAGCGAAAGCGAGGGGTGTACCGCCTGGAGTAGTGCAAAGGGCAGTGACAATATCGGGGTCTCATTCACGTGCGCCCCGGGTAACATGTGTCGAAAGATTCCATCGCTGTCATTGGGAATCGCGACATTTCCAAGAGCGTGCGCCGTCTGCATAAGCTCGTCTATCGGTAGCGTTATATCATTCACCTTTGATGAGCACAGCCTCTCCAATCCGAGAGTGTGCTGAGATGCCGAGAGTTGCCGCTGCTTTTCTTGAAAGAGGGGTAAACCAGGACTCTCTCCGGAAACTCTGCCAGCTCGGATCGCCGCCGCCAACACAACCGGCATGTCTCCCTTGAAGCTCTCCGCGAAGGCACGATCATCGTGCACCGAGAAATGAGAAGGCTCGGAATACAGAATGTCGAAAGCAACGCCTTTAGCGCCTGCTTTTTTCAAGAACTCCACAATAGGGACATAGAACTCCCGGGGCCACGGCCAGGAAGCGGACTCCTCCGCCGCCATACGTCCGATTGAGGTTTGGTCGATCGTGATAACTTTAATTGAGGGATCCGCCGCCTTTGGATCCGCTATCTGAGCTAATCTCCAATCCCAGCTACGAGTTTCCAACTCTGAAAGAAGGCCTGTTTGAAGTAGGAGTATCGCAAGCCCCAGAAAAAGCACGGAGATCGCCATACCTCCAAGCGCCTTGCTCCTGTTTTTATTGGAAAAGCGTGGTGTCAAAACTAAATCCTGATGAAAGGCGTGCGCATCTCACGACGTTCCATTCCTAATTCGCTGCTCTAGTATGCCTATGTTGCGGAGCTGCTTTCTTGCTCTCATGGCGTGCGCCCCCGGGGTGTTCCACCGATGGCTCTTAATCAGGGAGAGGGCGGCGATCCAAAAGGTAGCCTCGTCACTGTCGTTCTCCCGACGCTGCAGTTCTCCCTTCTCGAAGAAATCGTCCCGGCCTAAATTACTCAGGTCGGCATCGAGTAGGTATCCTGAGAGGGGAGTCGTAGCATGCTGCCTCAACCCGTCCTGCGCCTTTTTCAACGCGGTGTCGAGGATCATCTGCTTAACAAGAGCGCACTCGTTACTTCTGTATCCTCCACTCGTGCCCATCTCGGAAAGCGCCAGCTCCGCGGCGAGCGGCTCGTTTTCTTTCGGTGTCGAGATGAAACCGGCATCATGAAAGGCTGCAGCCACCGCCAGCAGCTCCACCTCACGTGGGTGTAGGCCGCCGATTACGGCGAAGCGGATTGTTTCCTCGAACACATCCTCAGAGTGTGCGTATGCATGATAGGTCAGTGAGTGTGGAAGTTCCCGTCGTAGCCTGTCAAAAGCCGAGGCAACTATCGGTAAGGTCCGACACTCTTCCAAAGCTTTTGTTATTAGAATATCCAACATGCCAAAGTGATCTTGCTCAGGTCGTATAAGAGAGAGACCGCCCCGCGGGCAATCCTAACATCCCTTGTGGTTCCTATACGAGATTCGTGTCAGAAATGCATCACCAAAAACAAACCGCCCCACGTGCAGTGAACGACCTTGGTGAGTGACGAAACGTATCGGTCGCCGCACAAGAGAAGAGATTAAGCAGCGCATCATCGCTTCCCGATGACGAGCTTTTTGTTGAGACGGAGCCTCCTGCTCCTCTAAAACAGCCGCTTTCTCCGAGAATCCTGGTGCTTCAGACTATCGGCTGGCTGGTTTCATCCTTATTTCCTAGAACTCTCTCTTCAAAGGTCTGTTCATCAGGGCAGAGGCCATTTGAGCTGCCTCGATCTCCACGTTGAGGAGTTTGACTACATGATCGGTGATGGGCACCTCGATACCCGCTTCTCGAGCGAGCTTTTGAGCCAGCGGAGCGGTAGTGACTCCTTCAGCGGTTGCACCGAGCGATGTCGTTATTTCGTGTATCTTTTCACCTCGTCCAAGTCGCAGACCAACGGTTCGATTGCGACTCTGATCTTCGGTCGCAGTCATTATGAGGTCGCCCAGACCCGAAAGACCGAAGAGCGTCTGGGCGTCTGCCCCGAGTGCGCATGAAAGTCGCATCATTTCAGCCAAGCCGCGCGAGATGAGGGCAGCACGGGCTGATGCCCCGTACCCCAACGCGTCGGAAACGCCGGCGGCGATAGCGATGATGTTTTTGAGGATCCCCCCTAACTCTACACCGAGTGGGTCTGTCGATGCGTAAAGACGTACCGAGCGGCTCGATAACATGTCAGCAACCTCCATAGCAGTCCCCGAGGAGGTGGAAGCCGCTACCATTGATAAAGGGCGCTCCCCCGCGAGGTCAGAGGCGAAGCTCGGTCCGGAAATGACCGCCGATTGATCAGAGGGTCTGCTCAGCTCCTTTGTGACGAAGCTCAGCGGAGTCAGAGCGGTTTCTTTGTCGAGCCCTTTAGCCGCACTAATGAGGAGTCGAGCCTTGAGATTAGGAACGACCTCGCGCCATACGCGTGCCGGTAAGGCCACGATAGTGGCGTCTGCGTCTCCGCACGTTGCGAGGTCGGTAGTTATTGAGAGGTTAGGGGGGCACGAAATCGATCCTCCCATGAACGGGAGAGCCCCGGAGCTCGAGATGCCGGTGACGAGGTGCGCATTGCGGTGCCACCCCACGACAGAGTGCCCCCGCCGCGCACAGTGCACTGCTAAGGCTGTGCCCCATGCGCCCAGGCCGATGACGGCGACCCGCTTAGTGCCCGGAGGTTTCTGTTCAGGCATAGAGATCTACGTTATGTGGCAGACCCATCCTCGCTTGCCAGCGGAGTGACTGGCTCGCCACCCTCAGAGCTCTCCTCTTCGGGGCTGTTCGTATCCGAGCCGTTCGAATCGAGAGGGACTGGGGCTACCGCGACCACCTTCTCATCGGTGTCGAGATCGATCAACTTCACGCCACGAGTGTTTCTACCGATTACGGAGATATCCTTCGCGCCCGTTCGAATAATCTTCCCACCCGAGGTGATCAGCATGATACCGGTTGTCGAAGTAACAGCGAGTGCCTCTATTACAGGACCGTTGCGTCCTTCGGTTTGGATATCGATCAGCCCCTTGCCGCCTCGGTTTTGAGAACGGTATTCCGAGATGCTGGTGCGCTTTCCGTAGCCATTTTCGCATACCGTCAGAAGTGTCAGCTCTTCGGGCCGCTCTTCTTCGCCGCTAGCTTGAGTGCTCGATACGATAGACAAGCTGACGACCTTGTCGTCACCCTCGAAGCGTATTCCCGTTACGCCGCGAGCGGTGCGACCCATCTGTCGCGCTTGATCTTCTTGGAACCGGATCGCCATACCGTCGCGGGTAGCGAGGATGATGTCGTCTCCGTGCGTGGTGATTGCAGCGCCGATAAGAGTGTCGAGTTCGTCGAGGGTGCAGGCCGTGATGCCGTTTCTCCTGGAGCGCGAGAACTCCTCCAGCGCGGTTTTCTTTACCACTCCGCGCTCAGTCGCTAGTACAACGAAGCTGTTAGCTGTCCATTCTCTGATCGGAAGAATGGCGCACACTTTTTCGCCTTCTTTGAGCTCCAGCAAGTTCACCAGCGCACGTCCTCGGGATGTTCGACCTGACTCCGGAATGTCGTAGACCTTGAGCCAGTACACGCGCCCTTGGCTCGTAAATACAAGCAGGTCGGAGAGAGTTGATGTAACGAACAGATTGTGGATGAAGTCGGCGTCGTCGGACGCAGCTCCGATCACTCCTTTGCCTCCGCGGCGTTGTTCGCGGTATTCGGACACCGATGTGCGTTTGATGTAGCCCTTGTGGCTGACCGTAACGACCATCTCTTCGTCTTCTATCAGGTCGGTCATGTCGATATCTGCGCCGTCATCCACTATTTCAGTGCGTCGCGCGTCACCGTACTTCTCTTTGATGTGCGAGAGCTCGGCTGCGATGATGGCATCAACCTTCTTTGGGTCTGCGAGGATGCTAAGGAGATCTTGGATGCGCTTGGCGAGTTCGTCGTACTCCTGCTCAATGGCAAGTCGCTCCATGCCGGTGAGCTTTTGAAGCCGGAGATCGAGTATCGCCTGAGCTTGAATGGTCGAAAGGCTGTAGCGTCCTATGAGCTCGTCCTTGGCCTCCCTGGGGGTTGCTGCTGCTCGGATGAGTCTGATGACCTCATCGAGGTTCAAGAGCGCTATCCGGAAACCTTCCAAGATATGCATGCGCTCTTTGGACTTCTTGAGCTCGAATTCCGTCCGGCGCGTTACCACGTCACGGCGGTGGTTGAGGAAGAGGGTCAGGAGAGTGTGCAGCGAGCACACAACGGGTCTCCCGTCCACGATCGCCAGGTTCACGATACCGAAGCTCGACTGCATCGGAGTGAGTTTGTAGAGCTGGTTGAGCACTACCTCAGGAGTGGCATCGCGCTTGAGCTCCACGACGATGCGCATCCCGGAGCGGTCGCTTTCGTCGCGTAACTTGGAGATCCCTTCAATCTGCTTGTCGTTGACCAGGTCGGCTATCTTCTCAATCAGGCGCGCCTTATTGAGTTGGTACGGGATCTCGGTGACAACGATGATGTCTGCTTCTCGAGACTTGGTCTTTAGTTTTTCGAAGTGCGCCTTGGCTCTGACCTGAATGATACCGCGGCCGTTGGAGTAGGCGCTGATGATTGCGCCACGGCCGTAAATCGTACCACCTGTTGGGAAGTCTGGGCCTGGAATAATCTTGAGTAGCTCTGCAAATGATATCTCAGGATTGTTGATGACCGCCAAGGCTCCCTCGATAACCTCGGTGAGGTTGTGCGGAGGGATATGGGTGGCCATGCCGACGGCGATACCGTTGGCTCCGTTGACGAGCAGATTCGGTATTACAGAGGGAAGAACGGTCGGTTCGAGGGTTGAATCGTCGAAGTTCGGGGCGAAGTCGACGGTTTCCTTCTCTATATCTTCGAGAAGGCTTTCAGCCAGCGCCGTCATTCGGCACTCGGTGTATCGATATGCCGCTGGAGGATCTCCATCGACCGATCCGAAGTTCCCTTGGCCGTCGATGAGTGGGTATCGCAAGTTCCATGGTTGAGCCAGGCGCACAAGGGCTTCGTATACCGGCATGTCTCCGTGCGGGTGATAGCGCTTGAGCACCTCACCCACAACTCCCGCGCACTTGGAGTGCTTGCGAGAGGGGACGAGGCCTTCTTTCAGCATGGCGTACAGAACGCGCCGCTGCACCGGCTTCAATCCGTCTCTAACATCCGGGAGAGCGCGTCCGACGATGACGCTCATCGCGTAGTCCAGGTAGGACTGACGCATCTCTGATTCGATAGTTATCGGACTAACATTCGGTTGGTTTTCCATTTCATAACGATAGGTTAAGCGCCCAATCCGTTCAAGGGTTTAAAGTATATAACTCTAAGAAAATTTTAGGTTTTTAGGGGCTTTTAGGAGGTCACAGCGAGCCAAAGCTAGAGCTTGCTTCTCTATCGCGGAAGCTGGCGTACTTTTCGACGGAAACATTCACCCCTTTGATAACTGATTGTGGAACTGTTATACCCTCAGCAGTATCAATAGGTTGCTCAATGAAGCTCTCCGTAGTCATACCCTGCTACAATGAAAAGAACACGATTCAGGAGATCGTAAGTGCGGTCAAAGCGGCTCCCGTCGCCGACATAGAGCTCGTGATCGTGGATGATTTCTCTACAGATGGAACTCGTGACGTACTCCGTGAGCAGATTGCCCCACAGGTTGACCGTATTATTTACCACGAGTTCAACCAGGGTAAAGGAGCGGCGCTGCGTACCGGCTTCCGTCATGTAAGCGGGGACCTGGTCGTTGTTCAGGATGCTGACATGGAATACGACCCCCAGGAGTATCCTTTGTTGATGGACCCCATCGAAAAGGGGCGAGCTGATGTAGTCTTCGGATCGCGCTTCATGGGAGGAGCTCCTCATCGTGTTGTGTATTTCTGGCACATGATGGGAAATCGGTTTTTGACCCTGCTCTCTAACATGTTCACGAACCTCAACCTCACCGATATGGAGACGTGCTACAAGATGTTCCGTCGAGAGATCATCCAAAGCATCGTCATCGAGGAAGACCGATTCGGTTTTGAGCCGGAGATTACTGCTAAGGTCGCAGCCAAAGGGTGCCGGATTTACGAAGTAGGGATCTCCTACTACGGACGCACGTACGCCGAGGGTAAGAAGATCGGGTGGCGTGACGGATTTCGCGCGATTTATGCAATCGTGAAGTACAATCTCTGGCGCCGAGAGAGCGCCAAACTTTCCTGAGAACTACATGCCTTCATCTCAGCGACCTCGTATTCGGCGGCTCGGCATCGTTGTCGCGATGGACGAGGAGTTTTCGCGAATTGCGCAGCGCCTGGAAAATCCCCAGATAGTGCACGTCGGTCCTCGCGATTTTTTATGTGCGCAGATGTCCGGCTTGGACGTCGTGTGTGTTCGCTCTCGCATCGGAAAGGTTGCGGCTGCCTCGACGGTAACGACCCTCATTAACCGATTTGATATCGACGCAGTCGCTTTCACCGGTGTGGCGGGTGGAGTGGTACCCCATGTGCATGTAGGCGACCTCGTTGTCGGCGAACATCTCATGCAGCACGACATCGACCTCAAAGGTGTGCTGCAGTGTAATCGCTTCGATATCCCCCTCTTGGGTATGGCAGAGATGCCGTGCTCGCCTGAGCTTCTCGCTATCGCAGTCTCGAGTGCTCAATCCGTTGTCGCTCATTCGGAGTATCGAGCCTTCATGAAAGGTTTTTCGTCGCATGTGCCGAGCTGCCATGTTGGTATCATCGCCAGCGGCGACACCTTTGTCTGCTCGTCAGAGGAGCGTGAGGGATTAGTAAGGGCGATTCCCGACCTCTTGTGTGTGGAGATGGAGGGAGGCGCAGTATCTCAAGTGTGTCTGGAATATGGTATTCCCTTTGTTGTTTGTCGCATCGTCTCAGATGCGGCAGATAGCGACGCACGGATGGACTTTCAGGCGTTTCTTGCATCGGCTGCTTCAAGGGGATCCGATCTCTTCATCGCCCAGCTCGTGGATAAGCTCGTGAAGCTTTCAGAGAGTTTTCCCGTCTAGGAAGGCGACGGCAAAGCCTCTTGCGTCGTCTTAAGAAGCAGTTGTCCTCTGCTCAAGTAGCCGTTGCGAGTTAGGGAGCTTGGTTAATGAACATTGCCACAGCTTAGCACCCTGTTTGGTATGATCCTCGTCATCCTATGTGCTACGACTATACCTGTCGCATAGTCATCTCCCTAGCTACGGAGCTATCTTTGTAAATTGACTTTTTACCCGGAGCATCAGGTTTAAATAATGACACTTCTGTAATTCTCACCTCGGTTCTGTTTGTTATGTGGGGCCTTTTCAGTGTGCAACAGGCCGCTGCATTTAGCGAGCTGCTCCGTCTCTACCTGTTTGTGGCGATACGGAATCGGCATTTCTGCAGATCTCTTGCCGAAAATCTTCGATGCCTTTGTGCAAGGCCAGCCCATTGCAGATCGTAAAGCTGGCGGCTTAGGGATAGGATTGAGTCTCACGCGTAGCCTCGTTCACCTTCATCACGGAGAGATATTTGCTTGTAGCGAAGGAGAGGGGAAGGGGACAGAGTTTGAGGTGCGGCTGCCGAGGACATCCACGCCTGAATCCTGCGCACCAACGGCCTGATGCGGTGAGATACCTCGGCTGTGTTCTCCTCTGGGGAGGTGAGGCCAAACCTCGCTATTGCCCGCACGTTGTGCGTACTGATCGCATATGCATTAGCTCCCGAGGCTTGGCGCTTCGCACTCTTCGAGGTAAAGAGGTGTGAACGTGAGAGCAAGTGCGCGGAGAGGATTATGACGATCGACATCAAAAGATATATTGCCGAGGTGTCTGATTTCCCTAAGCCGGGTATCCTTTTTCGCGACATATCGCCGCTCCTTCAAAATCCCGAGGCCTTTAAGTACGTCATATCCCTCATGGTCGAGGAGGTAGCCAAGTCGTCTGCAACGGCACTCGTCGCGATCGAATCGCGGGGATTTCTGTTTGCTGCGCCGGTAGCGCACCACATGGGAATTCCCCTGGTCCTCGTTCGTAAGGCCGGTAAGCTTCCCGGAGATCTGGTTTCGGTCTCCTATGGTCTCGAGTACGGAGCCGATACGCTCGAAATGAAGAGTGGAATTCTCGCTAGCGGAGATCGGGTGATGGTGATCGATGATGTTCTTGCGACCGGTGGGACGGCTGCGGCGGCGGGGGAGTTGGTCGATAAGGTAGGTGGGCAGGTGGTATCGTACCTGTTCCTGGCAGAGCTCAGTGCCCTTGAAGGGCGCTCCAAGCTCGGTTCAGTAGCCGTGCGATCGTTGGTTGCGTATTGAGCTGATTCCGTGGCGGGTGATTCTCAAACTTCGTAACGGAATTAATGCCTTGCGTCGTTCGAGCTGCCTTGGCTTTCGAGAGAAAGTACGGAGAGGAAGGGATTCGAACCCCCGCTACCCTTTCAGATAGACCTGATTTCGAATCAGGCGCCTTCAGCCACTCGGCCACCTCTCCAGAGGAACGCGCTAGAGGGTATGTATGATAGGCGCAAATGTCAATTGAGGAGGCTCATTCTTTGGGTGTTCAGGCGCTCCAATGTTCTATCCCCTGCTGCCGAATGGCCGCATCGGCATCTCTTTGTTGTGCGGACGACGTGCACTATCGGCGTCTTCGGAGCCGTGAACTATCCGAGGCTCGGGCATCAGGCGAAGCTGCTCGATGGTTTCCACGCGCATGAAGCGCCCGCATTTCGCAGCCACGAAGACTGCGTCGAGAGCCTTGTCACCCAGGGTTGGATATACAGTACTGAGGTTCTTGAACGAGGAGATTCCCTCCTTGTTCTTCGGCGTTCCTGAACCGAAAACTTCCCCGCCGAAGCCTTTGGTTGGGAGCGCTGCTTCTCCGAAGGTAAACTTCATCGGTTGCCCGTTTGAATCGATGAACCAATGATTGAATGGTGGGTGTTCGAGCACTCCACCGAACAAGGCTCCCGATAGGAGGACGCCCGAACCACCGCAAAGAAAGACGTTTGCAAGTCCTTCGAGCCCTGGGCCGCCATCAGCTAGGATCGGGAACGGAAGTCCCATTCGTGCAACTTGATAGAGAACGAGCAGGTTGTTGGCGTACAGTCCATGCTTGTTACCGGTCTCACAGTGGCCGCCTTCGGTGATACCGATAATGAGGCCGCGTAGATGCTCATGTCGCGAAAGCATCTCCGCTTGAGCCATGTTGGATACCTGTCCTGCTACGTATCCCACGTCGCTTGCCAGTGGCCCACGCTTCATCAGTTCGCAGCTGCTCTGAGCCATCGCGGTTGCCCTAGAGATTACATCTGAGAGAGCGTCGGAGCCGGTGACGAGAAGTTTGGTTATGCCAGGGTCATACAACCGATAATTCTGGATGCCGTATGTGTCGAGAAAGAAAGCTACGGTGGATTTGGCCTCTTCGGTTGGAAACGGCTTGACCGTAATTCCTATGCGACTAATAGCAGTGCGGACGAGGTAGTCTACAGCGCGCTCTCCGTTCGAGAGCCTGTGCTCCGGCCACGGGTAGTTCTTCACGAGTGGGTGGTTCTTTATCAGCTCAACAGTGCGCTCATACAGTCGAGCTTGGATGTCGCGCTCCTTCTGGAGTCCGTCGGCCGCAACAAAGACGGGGAAGCCTGCCAAGGCGGCGGCGGCGTACCCTTGTGCGCCCGCCATCCAATTCATCGACGAGCCCACGATGCCGGCAAGGGCCGGGACGCCTTTGAAGCTTTGCGCCCACAGATTCGGTAACGCAGAGATTGTGCTCTCGTTCAAGAGATCTTCCTCAGCGTACCCTTTTGGCCACGGCCCAAACTCGTTGTAGCTTACACCGCGGTTGTCTCTGATAGCCTCGGAGAGTGGAGGTATGTGCTTATAGCGTGTCGGAATGAATGGCTGTTTGGAGGCGTGAAGGTGACCTTCGAGCATGTCGGGGTGGACGAGGTACGAGAGGTTCACGTACCCCGTCGTCATCGCATCCGCAGCGGCATTCCGATAAGGATCGTTCCAGATGTTCGTAACGCTCGGAGGTTTTTGTGGGAGATACGGAGAGTCGCAGAAATCCTCGCCCATACACTGCAAAAATCGCTTTCCTTCCGGGGTCTGCGCCAACGCACCGTGTCGCTCTTGTGCCTCCGAAATGACATCCTGAGCGGCCGAGTACAAGCGCCTGTGCCATTCCGTGGATGGCTTCTGCCGAGTCCACTTCGAAAGTCCTACCACCTCTGCGTTCTGTGGAGGAGTGAACTTGCTTATCTGCAGGTGTGGGGATGGAACACACAGCTCGGAACTGATGCGCTGCTGGAGTGTCTGTTCGGGGAATGTGTACTCAATCTTACCCAGCGCATGGTAGGCTCTCATTTGCGCAAGCGTCATACCGGGCTTCGGAGCGTCCTTCGGTATGAGAGACCCCTCCCACGGAAACGATGCTGCTTTAAAAGTACGAGGAGCCAGCTCACAATGTAGTGAGTGCGTTGTTATGTGAGTTTTAGCGCCGTCAAAAAATCCCGCTATGTAACGTAGCTCGACGTGCTCGGTGTTTCCCTTTCTTAGAATGTTGAAGAGAGACCGAAGCTGATCGGAGTGTCGCACGAGATCGATGACAGACGTTGTCGTATGACCCTCTTCGTTTTGCCGGGCAACAAGATACACACCGTCGAGCAAGACGGATCGCTGTTCGTGCGGTCTGCGAAAGAGATCCTTTGCACAGCGATCGAAGTGGCTGCGAATCGAGGAGTCGACATTTCGGTCGTCGTTGCCGAGAGGTATCCCACAGGCAACCGCTGCGCGAATATCGGGTAAGAGTTTTGAGAGAGAGGGTTCTCGATCGGGGCCGCCATAAGGTACGTGCTGCCCGTTGAGTGTTGTGCCGTTCGAAAGTTCCAGGCAGTGACGAACTACTGGGAAGGAATTGAGGCTAGGACGATCGTCGAGAGCGACGTTTGTGCCGAAGTCGAGCTCATTGAGGGGAGCAGAGTCTGCCGCGCTGTGAGGACATGTTGTACCCTTGGCGGTGATGCTGGGTGTTGTAATGGGCATAGGGCCGTTCATGGTTCTCTCGAAATGTGAACAACAGGGCTAATTGCTTGTGAGCACAGGAAGTACTTCGTTTTAAAACCTAAGTCAAACGTCGGTTTGATTAGAACAGGGGACGATAGTAGACTCCACGACACTATGGGAAACTTAGGTGATCTTACCTCGCAACAGGGGCGTTCTCAGGCCGAAGGTGATATGTCTGCCCTTCAAGTGGATAGGCCGACTTTAACTATCAATTCAACCAACCCTTCGAAGCTAGCTGAGTATGAGCGCATACTCAGACGACCCGTAGCTGGAACGAAGCTAGCTGTCCCTGAAATGCAGATGGAGAGCGATTTCGCCAAAAGGGTGAAAGAGCACCGCGACGGTGGCGAACCTTTAAACAACTACCCCTACCTAGCTGCGGGCGCTGAATTAGCGAGTAACAAATCGAAGACGGCTTTCAGTCTGTTTGGTGGCCCCGTTTTGATAGAAGACACTTGGATCTCTCTTCACGGTCTGCGTGGGGAGCCGGGGCCCTTCTACTCACAGTGGGGTAACCTGACTTACAATAAGGATCTTTGCGATCGCGTACATCTTCTGCCCTCACTCACAGGTGAAGAGGTCAATGATCGCGCTACCGCGATCGTCACGCTCGCCGTGTGGAATGGCGACCCGGATTGTCCGCCGGACGTATATCAAGGAGTAGTAGTTGGTCGAATTGCGAAGGCTCCTCGCGGAGAGAACGGTTTCGGGTGGGACTCAATCTTCATTCCGCTTGCCGACGATGGATCCCCAGCTTACTGTCACGTCGATCCGGTTACAGGAGAGGTGCTTGTCGATGTCGATGGTGCTCCTGTGGGAAAAACATATGCAGAGATGACCGCTGAGGAGAAAGACAGCATCTCTATGAGAGCGCGAGCTTTGCAGCGTTTTATGAACTCCTCGCAGGGACTCGCCGGCAAAGCCGATGGCCTGTGATTGCCATCTCCGAAATGTTTGCGGATTTGTAGTGAAGTTTCTTGTTGCTTGAACGGTGAATGGAGGGGATTACATGAGTAGAGAACGTTCTGCGCATGTGCGAGGGGGATCATCAGAGAAACTCAGTGCTCCTCCATCGGATCACGTTCGAGCATTCATTTGCACGCATGTCGTCGAAGAAGTACAAGAGCTTGCTCGCAGCCTCATTCGAGATGGGGGAAGTACGGAAGAGCGAGCGCAGCTCGTGGATGAGACCTACAAAAAGGTAACACAGGCTCTGGCGACATTCCCGACCGATCGAGATGATGATGTCCGATTCTTAGCAGGTGTAGTTAAACAACTCTTTGCTCTCGAGCCGACTGAATCTGAGGAATATGGGGCGGAAGATATTTTCTGTTCGGCTATCGCCGATGTTAAGTTTCGAAACAGAAACAACGGGTCAGAGATCGAATTTATTCATAACCTACTTTCTACTATCCAGCGCATAGGCGTGTTGGCAAACTGCACCGGCGAAGATTTGGACAAAAATGTCGATGCGAACGAAGAGTTTCTCACCTTCTCGTCTGAAGAGCTCGAGGTAAAGATCCGACTTTCGCAAAGAGAGTTCTTTCACCGAATATAAACTCGGGAGTTTGCCTTCGAAGTCGGCAGGTGCTCAGTGGATCTTATGTTTCCCTTCTGAGCGCCCGACGAACTTGCAGAAGTAGCTGCGATCGCCACTGGCTCTTTCGTCCTGGTAAAGAAACTCAAGATCCGATTCGTCGAACTTATCGAAGAACTCCTCCCACGAAATCGCTTCCAAGTGATCGTCTGCTTCACTTTCCGGGAAATCTAAACCCAGCCTCATTCATTTTTGAAAAAAATGAATGAGAATTGCTGGGCGAGCGCGATCTTGGCGTAGCCAAGTAGCGCCGTAGAAGACAACAAACTCCTATGTGCTCAAGCGTGTGAAATTTTAATGTCATGAGAGACTCTAGCTCTGGACGGTACTGCTTGATGTTAGCAAAGAAGCCTCAAGAATCGCGGCTTTGAAATCAGCAAAACGCTCATAGTACCGCCCATACATAGTTTATTATGTAAGTCGATTTTCTTTAACAATCACTCGCGCAGGGTTTACATATCGAGAAGAGATGAGGAGGCTATCTTCGAAGGGATTCGAAGAAGCGCTTGAGGACGTTTTCGCACTCATCCTTTAAAATGCCCGAGATGACTCGCGGTGGTGTTCCTAAGCGGTCGTCTAAGCTGAGATCGTACAGAGAGCCCATCGCGCCCTGTTTCGAATCTCCTGCGGCGAACACGACGATAGGTATGCGCGCTAGTCGTATAGCGCCGGTACACATGGTGCACGGTTCTAGCGTCACGCACATAATGCAGTCCGCTAGGCGCCAATCGCCTACCGTTCGAGAAGCTTCCTGAATAGCATGAGTCTCGGCGTGTGCAATGACGGTGTTGTCTTGTTCGGTAGTGTTGTGCCCGCGGCCGATAATAGTTTCATCGCGAGCGATGACGGCACCAACTGGAACCTCTCCCAGGGATGCGGCGCGCCCCGCTTATGTGAGCGCTTCGTTCATGAGATGGGAGAGAAGCTCTGGTGTTGGGGCTACCGTCATAGGGGATGTATGTCCTTGAAGGGGTGGTGGGAACGCTTGCGTGACGGGCGATAATCCCTTCGACGCTCTTGTCTTTAGTTAGCACACTAGAGGTAGTAAGTCCTGCTCCTATTCCTCCTCTTAATCCTTCTCCTCATGCTGCACCTGCACCGGTTTCCTCTTCATCATCAAGGAACTTTGGTGTCGTTGATTCTGAAGGCTGAACTTGCCAAAGCCGAACTCGAATTAATCGCCACTATCGGTGCTAGCGTATCCTTACGGAAATGGCCGGATGAGAATCAGGAAACCGGTGCAGGTGCATGATGATGAGAAGGATAAGGATTAGGAGGAGGAGAAGCGCCAACTACGAACTCGATTGGGACATCGCAAGAGGGCGATGCGTGCGGTGCGTGGAAATTTGCGAAGCAGTAATCACGATCCAGGAAGGGCAGCGTCCACGCTGCCCGTTGCCACAACAGCTTCGCCGGGGTCCAGGGAACTCCGTGGCCGTGATTCGAATCTTGGCGCGAGCCAAGTTCGAATAGGAGCATGCCGACCAAGTTCGAGATAGGAACGAGGTCCGCCGGGGTCCAGGGAGCTCCCTGGCCGTGATTCGAATCTTGGCGCGAGCCAAGTTCGAATAGGAGCATGCCGACCAAGTTCGAGATAGGAACGAGGTCCGCCGGGGTCCAGGG
>JBILFA010000162.1:0-5960 GCA_044351795.1 Bdellovibrionota bacterium
TGCACCTCCAAAGAACTGAATAGAAAAGATCGTCACCCCTTGGGTAAGGGTCTCTAATCCGTTCGGTGCACGCGCCACTATTACGGAATTCAGAGGCGCAACACCCGCGAAAAGCGCCAGCTCTGCTAAGAAGCATGCTGCAAAGAACAACTCAGGAGACCCAACCAGGAACGCCGCGCATAGAAACGGGACACCAACGATGGTGGTAAGGCTCACGAAGAGTAGCATCGCCTCGAGCGGCGAGTGCTTTCCTTTGGCATACCACGAAGCCAAACGGCCTCCACCGAGCGTACCGATAATTCCGGTACACACAAGGATGATGCCGAAGTACCAATCGACCGTACTCATCTCCATTCCGAGACTACTACCATACCGAGCCACGAAATACGCAACTCCGTTAAGGGCAAAGGTATTGAAGATATAACCGAGTATCGTCAAACGGAGCACCCGAGAATGCAGTATGGATTGAACGCCGGAAAAAAAATTACCGCCCCCTGCCCTCGACTCAGATTGTCTTTTGTCCGGAGGAATGAACCAGAAACCTAGTGCTAGGATTATTCCAGGTACCGCAGCTACAGCGAAAAGCGGTCGCCATCCCCAGTTCTCTGCGGTCACGCCACCTGCCACGTACCCCAGAGCAGACCCGACCGGAATGGCAACGTAAAAAATCGAGAGAGCCGAATTGAGAGCAATAGTATCGGACACCCTCGCTTTGAGATAACCCGGAACTATCGCACTGAAGCTTGCCTCGCCGACCCCAACGAGGGCACGTAATGCTAAGAAGGAGTAGAATCCCGAGGCAAAGCTCGTGAGCCCCGTGAATAGGCTCCAGGCGAATAAGCCTATCCCCATCAGCAACGGACGATCAAATCGATCTCCTAGGTAGCCGAACAGGGGCGAAAAGACGACGTACCCAATGACGAAAGCCGCACCCAGGAAACCTGACTGCGCGTTAGTGAGTGCGAACTCACTCTTCAACAGCGGCTCGACCGAATGAACGATATAGCGATCGAAATAGTTGAGTAGGTTTACAGCGGTGAGAAATATGAGAAGTCGAAGCGGCATGCTTGACTCTTCTTACACGCCTACCCGCTCACGAGCCGGCGCCAAGAACTTCTCCTGAGTAGGAAAGCGCTTAGAGACGTCGTTGAGCAGGTTGAGCGCAGATGCTTTCTCCTCCGGCGTTGAGGCTACGGTTGCTAAGGTGAGAGCGGCCTGAACAGACGCATAATTACCCTTCGCTGCTAAATTCGACAGGATATTCTTTACCAAAGCTGCGGAATCCGGCGCGTCTACAAGCGCTCGAGATAAGCCGAGCACTGCAAACTCGGCGGCCATTCGTTCTGCTGAATCCGCTGAGCCGATCGTCTCCCACGCGGTCGACGCTAACACACTTTGCGTCGTTGGGTAGTCTCCGAATCGCGCAGCGATTAGTCCGCGGTACAATTGCGCGAGTGTGTCAAACGGCTTAGGAGAGTTCAAGGAATCTATAACTAATTTAGTACGATCGTGTAGCTGCTTGAGATCCTTGGTGCCCGCATCCACCTTTTGCTGAGCCTCCTCCTTCTTCTTTGCATCACTTTCGGCAGAAAGCTCTCTGGTCAAAGTGGTGAGCTCCTGCTGCTTCTGGACGATAGCTTTGTATCCTGTTTGAATATCTATCAACGTCTGGGTCGCAGCCGCACGTTTCTGCTGCGCTGTACTCTTGAACCCGTTGTAAGCAACCATCGACAACGCTATGGCGACCAAACCACCGATGACCGTCTTCCAGTTTTGAGAAATGAAACGAACTACCGGATCATCCTTTGCCGCATCTGCTATAGAGGGATCCTCGAAGATGCTGTGGGTACGAGCGTTTTTTTCTTCCATGGTCTTATCTTCTTTAACCGATTGTGCAATCTACATCTTATACTTGAAATCGTCCGGGTCGAGTTCCCCGAGGATCTTTTCCCAATCCTCTTTGTCGATAGAGCGAAAATCCTTCGCGGATTCCTCTCCAGGTTCCGGCCCTTCATCCTCGGCCGGTGGGGTGTTCTGAGCGGAGGGCTCCGCCTGAGAAGTGGGCTCTTGGTTAGCCAATGCAACTTGTGCCTGATCGAGCACGTGCCGCGCCACATAAATCGGCGCAGAAGCCCTGAGTGCCATAGCAATGGCATCGCTAGGACGCGAATCGAGAATAAGCACTCTCTCTCCCTGCCCGAGCACGAGTTCAGCAAAATAAGTAGAATCCTTGAGATCCGTGATCATTATACGTTGAACCGTCATTCCCAACTCGAGCAAAAGCTCGTAAAACAGATCATGAGTAAGGGGACGAGCCATCGTAACTTGTTTGATCGCGCTGGCAATTGAGGTAGCCTCTGCAATACCGATCCAGATAGGGAGAGTCACCTGCCCTGTTTCGTCCTTTAGAACCACTATGGGTGCTTGCGTGGCAGGATCGAGCACCAACCCCCCTACAAACATCTCAACCGCCGTGTCGTTTCCCATGTGAACCTATCCTTCAAGCGCGTCTCAAAATCTTAGCGCATGGTAACATGGTGGAATTACGGAAGTCTATGCAAAGAAACCCCTCCACTTGTCGATAAGTGAAGGTCTTCTACGGGCCTCAAGCGACCGCGAGTTCCGCCGTGAGGGTAAATCGGTTATGCCCGGTAATTCGTGCATTCACCAAAGCACCGAGCTTCAGGGTTTCGTTCGGCTCTTTGAAATTCACTGTGAAGTTCTGAGAGATCCGCCCCGCGAAGCAGCGCTGATCTACTTGGTTTCGATTATCTATGAGCACTTCTGCTGCTCTGCCCACCCAAGCAGACAAGCGATGGGTCATGATCTCTTCCTGCTTGGCTTGAAGGATCTGGAGCCTACTGAGCTTCTCTTCGTGTGTGAGAGTTTCCGTCATCTGTGCTGCAACAGTCCCTGGTCGAGGAGAAAAGATGAAGGAGTAGCTATTGTCGAACTGCACCAGATCCATGACCTCGAGTGTCTCTCGGAAATCCTCCTCTGTCTCACCCGGAAAACCAACGATAATATCCGTGGTAATCGCCATATCGGGAACCCGACTCTTCAAAGCCTCGATGATATTGAGGTACTTAGCGCGTCGGTAGTTCCTATTCATCGTCCCGAGAATCCGGTCACTTCCTGACTGGAGAGGCATATGAATATGTCTGCACACCTTGGGATTGGAGACCACAAAATCGATAAAGTCTCTCCTCACCTCCTGCGGATGAGGGCTGGTGAATCGGATACGCTCTACTCCCGGTATCGCCGCGATGCGATCGAGGAGCTTGACGAAGGTTAACCTCGGCCGCAGATCGATTCCATACGAGTTGACTGTTTGCCCCAAAAGGACAATCTCTTTACTGCCGCGATGCACGGCTATTCGAACCTCTCTCTCAATCTCCTCAGGCGCGCGTGAAACCTCAGGCCCGCGCGTAGTGGGAACGATGCAGTAGGTGCAATTTTTGTTACATCCTCTACTAATAGACACGAATGCCGTTACATGCCCACGCTGCGCGTTCTTAGAAGAGTCAAATTCGGCAAATCCGAGCGGCAAATCCTCCCACTCCTCTCGATAGTCGATCGCGGCCTGCGGCGGTGCTCCCCTCTTCCGTAACTGAATCAAGGACGGCACCAATGAGAGGTTGTGTGTTCCGAATACGAAATCCACATTGCGGCTGCGCTTGATAATCCGTTCCCCCTCCTGCTGAGCAACACAACCGCACACCCCGACCATCATACCCGGTCGTGCCGCTTTGAGTTCCGCCATCGAGCCCAGCATGCTGTAGAGTTTCTGTTCCGGCTTTTCTCGAACACTACAGGTGTTGATAAGGATGAGGTCGGCATGCTCAGGCGCATCGACCGGCCGATACTCGTTTTCCAGAATCTTGTAGAGCTTCTGGGAATCGTACTCGTTCATCTGACAGCCGTAGGTACGGATGTAGACACCTTTCTTTCGGCCGTCAGGGCTTTGTTCCGGATCCACGTCAGAAGACATACGACTTCGAGGCATACTCAGTTAAAGATGGGCTTTCGTTCGGGCACCGGCTAGGCAGGCTCTACCGATACTATACGAACAATAGGATGAGGCGCGATCTGCTCCGAAGAAGGGATTAGCTTCTCCATTGCCAGCCTAAAGGGCTTTACGCCCCCCGGCACCAAATTAAGGTTCTTTACCTCGATCCGACGAGCATTTTCGAGAATTTGCCCAGGTAAATCAAGTTTGTCGGCCGGGGAGAAGCCCGCTTCGATCACCACATTCTTCACGGTGGCTCCCCCCGGGTTGAAAAACTCCCCTGTTATCGTGAACTTGACCGAACATTCATCGGGGGTCGAGCAGGAATCGCTCGGAACTCTGTGGACCTCGAGCTTACGAAGAGCCAATACCTGCTGATTCTCGGAGCCGGATTCGGTTGCTCTACTCATAAAGGGTGCAGCATCGTCACCCCACAGCAATTCAATCTGGTAATTCGACACCCCTCGGGACGGGGCAGACACGACGAATTCCGCCGGTTTGCTCGTGCTTAGTTTCTCTCCTTTCGGCACCAGATCGCTCAGTTTTCGCAGAACGATCCTGGAATCTCCAGCCTCATCGAGCGTGGAAAGGCGAAGCAGTACATCCTCACCGGACCAAGCCGCCTTTGACACGATCCGGCCACGGATGCTGATACGCTCTCCATCGTTCACTTCGTCGAGAACCTCGAGGGTAAACGGGCTTTCCAGGGGCTCGCTCTGAGCGGTGCTCTCTAATATTTCCCCTGAGCCGGATTGCGTAGATAACGAGTCTCTCGGCGAGCAACCGCTCAGCACTCCCACGGAGACCGCTACGGAACATATCAGGCTTCCGATATTCGACCTAACCATGACTAGATCAGCCCTCGCCAATCGAGCGATCGACCAGTTTCCAACCCTGTGCTAAGGAGAACTCCCAGTGTTGCTCTTCGATCCGCGTTTTCACCACGTAAAAAGGCACCTTGTAATACTTGACCTTGACTGACACCTTTGCCTTGTACGAGTTTTCAGACCAGGCCACATCGTCTACCTTACACTCCCAGACGCGCTCTTCCTCGCCGAGCCCTCGAAGTTGCTGCGCTATAGCTTCGCGAGATCCATCGGCAACAACCCCCAAGGCGACACTTTTATTTCCCCACGAAATGCCGTCAGAGAATTTCTTCACCTCCGGAGCCAAGAGTGCCATACGATCACCTTCTGCAACTCCGGTTTGCTTGAAGGCATTGACAAAAGGGACCAAAACGCAGCCGGAGCACTGGACTGCAACAACAAGGACCATCAACACGATTCTCAATGTGTACATACCGCCTTATGATGCCGCGTCTGCACTGACTGCGATAAACTTTCGGAGAATAGACCTAAATATTTTATGGTCTCTTTCCGTCAATATGCGACCCGGAGCGCGTGTGGGCATTACCGACGGCTGCAGAAATTTGCGTTGCTTTTCCTCTTCCGACTCGCCCTCTTTGTCGACCTTAGTGGTAAGAACATCGCCCTGAAGCTGCTTAATCAATGCCTGGACTTGTAGGCGTTCAGTGTCTCCCTGATCTTGAAGTTTTGCCCGAATGTCGCGCGCTGCTACCGTCACGACGGAACCGGCAAAAAAGAGGATAAACATCTGAAACGCTATCTTACGCACGAGGATCATGCCGCAGAGGTTACCCCAGTAGTGCTCGTTCAGGAAGGCGTAAATACATCAGCAGAAAATAAACTCTGCGCGAGTGACATTTGAAAAAAATCACTCGCAATAGCAGGACGAGCGCAATCTTGGCTTGCCCAAGTTGCGTCGTAGAAGACAAAAACTCTAGCTACAGCGCGAGCCTATCTAGTTTCTGTCTGCCAGGACAGAAACCGAAGACAACATTCACCTTTTTGCATGGAAACGATGTCGGATCTTCATCCACGGAATGAGCGAGCAATCCAAAAACTCCCAGAAAACGGCGATTTTTGCCCTA
>JBILFA010000163.1:0-5951 GCA_044351795.1 Bdellovibrionota bacterium
GCTGTGCGCTCGTATGGATCGGCCCCAAGAGCCTCAGCTCGTTCTATCTTCATCGCTTCATTGAGAAGCCTTTGGAACACTTCCCGCATCGAATCAGTACCGTTCGATGTTACTAGTTTCAAAAGCTTCAGGCATCAGCGTATCGTTTCCTTTGGTCGAGGTCATCGTAAGCTCCTTCATCAGAGTTGATTTATTGCAAAATCAACGATGACCTCGACTTACTTTTCGTTCCGGAAATCCTCAGTCAGCGCAAAATTTACGCTCCCCGAGCTCCGCCGCGCTTCGCTTCGCGGGGGCTTTTGATTGCCCCCCGCTCAGCGCGGCTCCTTACCAATTCCGGAATTTACAGAAAGGATGGTGCACTATCAACTGAGACGGACGCTATACTGCAAAGCGAAACAGGACCCGAACTACCGGTTTTATACTTTGTATAGTCTGGTATGTCGGGAAGAGGTGCTACAGGCTGCCTGGCGAATGGTGTCCCGTAACAAGGGGGCAGCAGGAATGGACGGCGTGCGTATAGAAGAGATACGCGACGCAGCCGGGGGAGTTGAGAGGTTTCTGGCGGATATCCGTCAAGAGCTACTCTCAAAGACCTATCAGCCTAGAGAAGTGAAAAGAGTGTACATACCTAAAGCGAATGGCAAGATGCGTCCGCTTGGTATCCCTACGGTCAGAGACCGGGTGGTACAAGCAGCGGTGCTGATAGTCATCGAGCCGATATTTGAGGCGGACTTTATGGAATGTTCACACGGGTTCCGCCCGGGAAGGTCCGCGCACGATGCGCTGGACCAGATTCGAGCGGCAATCCGAGCCGGATGCAAACAAGCGTATGATGTGGATATGGCGTCCTATTTCGACACCATCCCGCACGATAAGCTGATTGCATGCGTACAGAAACGGATTACAGACGGGAGTATCATAAAACTCATTCGGATGTGGTTACGTGCTGTAGTAGTAGAAGAGATGGGAGACGGCAAACCACCGAAGTACAGCCGTCCGAAGCAAGGGACTCCGCAAGGAGGGGTAATTTCGCCACTCCTGGCAAACCTATACCTCCATTACTTCGATGTGATGTTTCACAAGGAGTATGGACCGGGTAAGTGGGCAGGGGCGAGACTCGTGCGATACGCGGATGACTTTGTTATCTTAGCGAAACACATAGGCACGCGCATCGAGAATTTCCTGAAGGAAACTCTCGAACAACGCATGGAGCTTACGATTAACCGGGAAAAGACGGCGATTCGTGACCTCACCCGTAAAGGGGATAACCTTGAGTTTCTAGGCTACGTATTTCGCCGCGAGAAAGCCAAACAATGGCGGGGTTGGTATGACAACATGCTCCCCTCCAAGAAATCACTGCGCTCGGTACGGCTACGTATTCGAGCGTTGACTGAGGCTAGGCACTGCTACAAACCCGCACGGCAAGTCGTGGACGAAGTTAACGCGGTCACGCGGGGATGGGCACAGTACTTCTCCCAAGGATACCGCATGCCAGCTTACTCCGCTGTAAACCGCTACGCTCAATCTCGCATCATACAACACCTTAAACGACGCAGCCAACGAGGATACCGCCGACCATCCGGTATCTCGTGGTACGGATACCTGGAGCAGCTCGGGTTACACCGACTCTCCTCCGGTAATGCGCCTGTGACAGCTCGGTAGCGAATGCGTATGGAGAGCCGGATGTGGGAAATCTGCTTGTCCGGTTCGACGAGGACTTGAGGGGAAGGCATGTGGCCTTCCTCTCAGGTTACTCTACTGTATTCCCCCCTTCTTGTTTGCATAACCCCGCTCAAGGGCTGCGCCACACTACCCACTCGATTTTCTGAAGCGCATTTATTTCGATGTAAAGCCTATTTAGGGATTGACCGGAATAACACCGACTCCTACCCACTCGATTTCACGAAGAGCCTGATCTCTTACCACCGCTGTCAACGGCTTTAACGGTAAAGAAATGCGCCCCAGGGGTGAGACTCGTAAGTTGTATGCTGTTTCCGAGGATGGCACAGCGACTCGATGCTGGTACACAAGTAACGGTTGGGGTGCCTCTGTCATCTATGCCGAAGCTCGCCAACGCACTTGGACGCTAGTTTTTCTTACCTACCGGATCTTAGCGATTTCCGCTTCGCAGGGGATACGTGTATCTACTGAACCACCTTAAGGGCACCGATCTTCCTTGAGCGCACTGTCGAAGTGCTGAGTCATGGGGGCTGTTTGGCACGTTCTCTCGCGCGGCTGGTGGCGTAGCCCCGGTACAGCGAGATGAGCGACACAAGTTAGGCCCGTACGAACTTCATCAGGGTATTGTGCGTTGGATCTCCCGCTTGGAGGAGTCGACGCTCGTCTTTAGTGAAACCAACTGATTCCAAGAGTCTTTCTAACTCTGAGATCGACAGGAAGTTGCGAACTTCGCTATGGTTTGATTCCCAAGGGAGCTCGAGCCCTGCATTAAATACGTCGTGCGCGAGGGCAACGAAGTGCACAAGATCTGGCGAGGTAACATCGTGGTCTCGTACGATCAGGGCTCCGCCACGACGTAGTACGCGGTGACAAGAACGGATGAACTCGAGCCTTCGTTGCGCGGGGGCGTGATGAAAGCCGATGTACACCGTAACCAGGTCGAGCGATTCATCAGGTACCAACGCAGGGGAGATCGGTTCATAATCGTTGAGCGGCTGGAACGTACCGACTTTCGACACCTGGCCCCGTTCAACGATATCCGCAGCCCCGAATGTTGGTGCTGCTGAGTTCACAAAGATGGTTGGTCCATCGATTCGCACGGAATCGCTGAGGTGATCATAGTAGCGCCCGGTCGTGCCTATCTCTAGGTACCCATTCAGTCGCGTCCGACGGTCAAGCAGTTCTAGAGTCTGCGTACACATCACCTCCTTCTGCTTGCGTAGCGATGGCAGTGCGTAGCGAATCTCAGCCAGGAAGGGGCGGATTGATGGAATCTCCTTTAACAGCGCCTGATAGATCTCACGGTCAGAGTTGAGCGTCTTGACCTTCTCTATAATCAATCCGTGCAGATCATCCTCTGGATAGAGGTTGAAGACGTTCTCGAGAAAGAGAAAAAACTGCTCTCGAAGGCGAGGATCGAGGTAGACATGTCGAAAATTGCTCTCCTGCTGAGTGAATCCCCGCTCGGGAAATCCGACGGAGAACGTCGCCATCGCTCCCGCAAGCAAGAGGTGAAGGGCCTCGCGTCTTGTGATCTGTGTAGCCATTCTACTTGTGTCCGTACTAGTAGTCGTAGACGTGTTCGAGAGCCACCCCCTCGTTGCGAAACCGTCGCAGCGATTGCACCACGTCGCTTGTCTTGAGCGCAAGTCCAAGGCGGATGCGGCCGGGAATCGATGAGCGCATCTCAAAAAGTTTGACGTATGGTCCCGCAGGTGGCGTCCATCCAGGAGGGGCCGTCACGGTGACGGCGATACGACGGTTGCCAGCGAGTTCGATGATGCTGACGGATGATTCAGAAGAGGTCACCAGCTGGCTGATCGCCGAGGTGAGGCGCTCGTAACGAGGGAGAGATACAAGTGCCGTATCGCCGGAAATCGGCGAAATGACTCGCGCCTCAGGTAGCGCGTGTTCGATCGAGTCGCCGCCCACCTGCACGATGCTCTCGATCCGCTCGTTTTCAGATCCGTAGATCGCTTCCGTGCCTGCCGAAAAAATCTTTGCGAGAGCGGCTTTAAGAGCGAGCTCGACTCCATAACTCAGTTTGCGTTCGTAGTGCCGAATGATACTCCGTTGGCCACGCGCAACGCTCCAGAGCTCCTTTAAGCGTGCGGTGAAGGGATACACAAACCACGGTTTGTGATGGATGAAGGTACCGTAGTCCGTGAAAGTTTTGTGAGTAAACGCTTCAACTGAGTCCGGGAGCGGCGCGGCGCCTTCGTCGGCCCACCATGCAGTGAGGCGCCCGACCGTATTTTCATAGATACCCTTTGCGAGGTACTCGATCGTCGTGTTAACTCCAATCACGACGTTCATAAAGTGATATCCGAAGTTAAATGGGTAGTAGCGCCATGTCGCCTTCGTTGCGACCGCTTCAGTGGTCCAGAAATCGAGGATACTGCCGAAGAATCGGAATTCGCTCTGCGGTTTTGTCGCCGTAACTGAAGCCAGCTCGTCGGAGGCAAAGACAAGGTTCCACTCGGGCAAAGTGAGAAATGTTTGCGCCTCAGATCTCGCGTACTCATCTCGCATCGTAGTCTGCTCGTAGATCTTCCGATCCATTGAAGGTTCGTAATAGCTATCCCAAAATGTATTACGGAATCGGTACTCGGGGTCGACTCTGTGTTTCACCTCAACTAGGTCAGGCGTGCGGGGGTATGCCTTTAGAAGTTGCTCTTTGGTCGCGTGGAGTTGGTAGGGGAGGTAGTAGGCCCCTCCGACGCCCGTAGCAGCGTCGATTAGCTCACGGGTCCAAGTCGCCACCTCATGTCGAGCCGGGCTGTCTGTGCACTGGCGATAGTAGAGCACAAACGCAAATACCTCCTCGCGCGCCCACGCCAGATAGGAGCCGGTATCGGGGAGAGCGTGCCGAATCGAGATGTTCGCGACATCGACCCCGTGCGCTGCGAGGATATCGCGGATTTTCGGGATAAACTCATCGATTCGCGCAACGGGCACGAAGTATTCTTGCAGAACGAACGACCATTTGGGTGTTGAAATAGGTGCGAGGTCTGCGACGTCGTAGCTCGCCTCGTAATTCCTCCATACCACCGCATCGCTCCAATATCGGAGTGGCTCAAGATAGGGTCTGAGGTGAGAGCCAAACGGGAGATCGAGAGCGATCGTTCCAACTACGGTATCCGCGAGTGAGCGCGAAGGCCCGATCGGCGCGAGATTGGCAGGCTCCGTGAGCTCCGCATCTGATGTGCGCCACTCAACCGAATATGCAGTGTCGTACGAGGGAGGGATGAGATCCGCGTTCTGAAAAATTACCGAGCGATCGTCGCGTACTCGCTCTCGAAAATACGGCAAGTATTGTGATGTCGGCAGTACTTCGACGGTACGTTTGATCTTCGAGTTTGGCACGACTTCGAGCGTAGCATCGAGGATAACTCCGAGACCTCCGTACCCACCTACCGCACCGAAGAACAGTTCTGGCTCATGCACGGGGCTCACGTCATGAACTGAGCCATCGGCAAGTAGTAGCCGCAAAGACCGAACTGAGCGTATCAACGGACCCTCGCCGATGTAGCGCCCATGCACATTCACCGAGAGAGAACCGCCAATAGTAAAGTTCGCGTACGACTGCATTATCTTCACTGAGAGATCGAGGGGATCGAGCGCCTCTTGCAGCTGTCTCCAGGTGGCACCCGCTTGGACTGTCACCGTACGGTTCTTCTGATCTATGTTCAGCACCTGGTTGAATCGGCGCATGTCTATATGCAAGCTTCCTGTCGAGGCGGTTTGTCCCCCCATGCTGAAGCGTCCACCGCCGATGGAGATAGCTCCGCGAGAATCACGGATGGCTCGAATCAATTCATCCTGCGCTGTAGGGGCAATTTCACGCGCTACTCCGATCGGGGTCATCCCGGTGATGTCATTCACGATCGGCGTGGGAAGTGAGAGAGGTTCTAATGAGATCGATGGGGTGCGCCACAGTAAGACCAAGAAGGCGAGCACAGCCAAAAGGACGAGTCGGCGCAAGTTTTTAAGTAGACGGCGAATGATCCCGGTCGGATGGCGCGCTTTGCGTGAAATCTTCATATGGAGAGTGACTTATCTTGCGTAGAAATTTCTCCTTGAGCTACAAAACTTATCGCGCCGTCGACGACGGCGAAATCGGGAATTTTGACACCTTGTGTTGGCCTCATGCTCGAATAGTCCGGGTTTATCTTCAGCCTACGGAGCTCGGACCGCACAGAGCCAAGTCGAGCTGCAGAAGCTCGGTGGAGTGCTCGGATTCCTTTGGTGAGGCGGGAGGTGATGAA
>JBILFA010000164.1:0-5942 GCA_044351795.1 Bdellovibrionota bacterium
TATTCAGCGCCGGGTCGCAAAGGCTAGCAAGGTTTGCAGGATCTTCGTATTGTTCTGCTACTCCTTGGGGGTTCTGGAATACATGTTTCACGCACCGGCTTACCAGTGGTACCGGCGATGTCAAAGAGGCGTCGGCCCTCCTCTCGATAGCAGAGATCCAATCCTTGTAGGGAGAAAAGTTTCTGCGCTCCCTGACCAAGTCAAATTGCGCTTTAGACGCTATCACACGAGGGTGTGCGGCCGCGGTGGTCATCCTATCAGAGAATATTCTCTCCCACTGCGCTATTGTCCTATCGGCTAGGAGACGAGGTGGTGGTGGCTCCTGACACACCGCGTGAGGAGCCAAACAGGCCGCTCCAACCAACGCCAGGATTCCGCGAATGAGGACAAAATAGACCTGTGCCTTTTTCATAGGCCGGACATCGGCACTTTTAAGCTTCCACTAAAGCTAAAAATTGCAGACCGATATGCCTGTGAGTTCGAGAGCTTGAGACTCGAATGACCGCACCCTGTTTTTACCTATACCCGAACAACGCACGATTGAACGCGCAAACTCTCAAACAAAACCGAGGAGATCATTCCATTACCAAAGAAGCTATGGAGCTACGACTTGGTACCTCCCGCGCCTTTTTTGAAGCGATGCGCGCATAGCGACTCGGAGCGTTTCGCTACTATTAACGTGCTTAAACCACTACCAAACCCCGAATCCATCTTCTAACAACTACACATCCTGCGAATTGAGCGCCGTGATGTAGGAACGGGCCCTTAAGCCTAGAGAGGAATGATCCGATGCCTCCCTTGAGGAGGATTTGGGCATTCCGCGTACTCCCCGTGCTCTTATTACTCCTCACGTCATGTGGAGGCAGCAGCTCGTCCTTAGACTCCGAAACAACCCCCGGTCCAACCACAGCGGCACCGTAGGACACCCCTAAATCCAAAGTGGAGATCTCATTTTCAACATCCACCAACGCTCTGTCTTTCGTAGAGGGAGTGCCGGTAATCGTCAGTTTTGAGATACGCCCCCCTCTACCGAGCGATGGAGCATACTCGTGGCGCATTTCGCCTCCAGATACCCGCATGGTTAAATCGAGCAGCACAGGCGTTGTTGTGCGGGAAAGCTCCACTCTATAATTAATAACACACGGGTAGATTTTTGGAGCCGGTAATCTGCAGGCGAGATTCAAAAACCAACAAAGTGAGCCCAAAAAAGCAGCTCTCTTGGAGCGGAGGTTGTCAGATCAGGTCTAGACCAGTGCAAATGAAGAGAACTCTTTCGGAGGAAGCCACGGGATGAAAACTCCCTCGGGCCATATGACCGGCAGTCCTTGCTTCAATCGCTCGTAACTCTGCCGACACTTCTCACTTATCTGCCTAACAAATGCGATGATCTGTTTTCGAACCTCTTTATCACCAGAGGTAAGAAATGGACGAAGCGTCAGGGGTGGGATATCTTGATGAATCAGCTTTCGATCATGTTCCCGGAGCGTCTGACTCCAGCCATGATCGGTGAGCTCTAAAATGAGCAGTGTGCTCAGACGCTCTCGCGCCATACACACTTCCCGTTACAGCCTCCCGTGCGGCGTTTCCCGTTAACGTGCCACGTCCGAATCCTCCTCTGACTCTCCCAAGAAACTTTCCCCCTCTTCTCACCGATCTCTTCGCCTATGCTGCTACTCAGGCGATACACGGGGGAGAGCCAGAAGAGGAAACTCCAACACTACAAGCGACGTCAGCCCGAAACCTCCGTGCTGTATCAGATCGTGTACCACTCTCATGATGAGCTGGAGTACGCCTGGGAGTCTAGATTCCAGCACCTGTACGGCTGCTTGCGAGATGAGGTTCCCAGGACCCTTGCAGAGTAACGTTCGGCTGAGCTCGACTCGACTGAGCTCGTCGAAGTCACGTCGAAGCCTCAACTGCGGTATCCTCGCTCACGGCTTCGGCCGTGAGCTCAGCCGAACGGACTCCCAGACTTTTTTATCCGACGTAGCCTTGGCGTAGTCGGACAGGCCCCTCCTCCAATACCACAATTCATCGACTCTGTGGTGAGTAACGTCGAACCACACCACAGAGGCTATGGTTCGACAGGCTCACCACAAGGCGATGAACTACCTTCGTACGACTCCTTCGAGCCTCTCGTGGTGAGCAACGTCGAACCATCGCCAGAGGACTTCTAAGCGCCGCTTCTTCTGTGACGGGATGGGGGTCGTGTACGTGAATTGCTACTTTGCGCCACTTAGCCGCCAATATTCACTAATACGTGGACCCTTGAAACTCACCCCGCTAGCGATGGACACTGCATTTCGTGGCTAATCTTATCAATCTGCGCTGCAACGGAATTGAGCAACTATCATATTTCAACTACTTACAAAAAAGCGATTGTTTTTCCTAGCAATCATCAACAAGATTATCGAGTGTGAGGATAGTCGGAGAATCATACCCTTCGCACCAGACGCTTACTTGCCGTCTTCCTAAGAGGCGATTAACGGCGTGCGCAGTCTCACACTTGAAGCGTTCCAGAAAGCTCTCGACGACCTCTGGATCCTCAACCAATACAATCAAATGAATATGATTTCCCATGACCACGAACGCGATGACTTTCAACGGGTAAAGATTCTGAGCCACCGCTAACGCACTCCAGAGCATCTTCTCCATCAGGGGGGTGCACACAAAAGGCAACCCCTGTTGTGCACGCGAGGTTATCAACGCAACGGTATGAGGCAGTAAAACGAGAGGTGGACGAGACATAGGCACACTCCGTGGAACGGTATGTCTCTTATCGGTGCTCACACCAGTGAGTTGCTTGAGAAGTAACCTCGGACCAGGGGAAATTAGTGGCAAATAATTTTTCGCCCCCCCCTTTGGCGTTTCAGACGCTTAACCTAAGGCTCATGCCCGCAATCCGCTCCTAACTTAATGGCCGTGACCCCGGATCAGGGAAAGAGCGCTCTCCTTATGTCCCCCGCATGTTTCTCTCGATTTCGGCTTCATCCCTGCTTTTTAGCTGTCCACGAATACTTGATAACCTTTTTGCTATCTGTTCCGTCTATGGTCGCAACAGAGCTACCCGTCATTGAGAGTCCATCGGGAGACATATCGGCTGTATTACGAATGTGACCATCTTTCACCGTCACCTTAAACGTCACCGTTGATCGACCTGTCTGATCAAACACCTGCGAACCATTGAGTGTATTGAACTGAAGCAGTTCGAACAGATTGATCTTCCCATCCTCCTGGTGACCAAGCGTTAGGTCGGAGAACGTACTGCCGCTTACCACACCGTTACGAGAAGACAGAATGAAATACCCGCTCCTTCCGGCTACCTCCTCACTCTGGTTCAAGCTCCATTTCCAGATCCCATCACTACCCGGGAGACTCTCGGCCTGTGCTGGCTCTTTTCCATTCTGGAACGGGTTTTCAATTGAACTATCAGTTACGACATCAGATGCTCGGTCACGAGACGCGTCGGCTGCTGGCGCAAACTCTACGTGCTTCTTCATGAGATCGAATTGGGAGTTGCTACCTTCCGCCCCCCAGTCGATTGCGCGACCGGAAATCGGCACGCCGTTAACTACTCGGGTGAAGCCACGCGAAACTTCGATCGAGCGATTCTTTTCATCTACTATGTCGGGCGAATAGAAGAGCTCTGTTATTCCAGCTCTATCGAGTGTTGTAACCTCCCCCTCGTCGGATACAGCATCCTGGTCGGCATCGAACCACAACGCTAACGGCCGGAGTTCCTCACCGCTGATCTTTCCGTCGCTATTTACATCAAGCGATCCAAGAGCCTCAAATCCATGCTTCCAGTAGCGCGACTCCTCTCCAGAGAGTCTAACCTGCCTAAATTGTCCCTGAGCCGTCTTTCCGCCAAAGGTCGAGGGACCAAACAACTGCTTAGCAGATTCTATCCTACCCGAGTGCTCAGGGTCATACACAAGAAGAGGTGCCTTACTGGAACCCTTCCATGTCCAGAATCGAGTACCGACCCGATCACTGAGGGGAAACTCAACGATCGACATGTTGTTGTGGATGTCGTACGAGGGGTCGAGCAGGAGCGATATCGGCGTGTCGCTGTAACCGTAGAATTCAATTCTTGTGAGATCGGAACCGCAAAGTCTTGCTACTTCAGATTGCGGTATCAACGAACAACCGTCCTTGCTTAGTGCAAGATTGCCCCGAGCACATCCATTGAACCTCTCTTCATGCTTATTGCCGCCTCGCCCATTTCCGCCAAAGCCCGCATTATCATCGTGAGTGACCCCCCCCCACCACCCACAATTAATGAACTCCCGGTTTTTAGTATAATTGGCATAGGATTGCGTCGCTGGATCGTAAGCTTCGGTGTAGTTAGTCATGCAGGCGAACCATTCCTGATACATTTGATAATTGCCAATGTTCGATGGCTCCTTAAGTCTTTGCGAACTTGACGGAGATTGCACGTAGAGCGGAGTAGTTTGCTTCTGCCAGGTAGCAGGGGCCCACTCATTACAAACGAGACCACCTTTACCCACGACTTGGTACCTTGTGCAGGCACCGGGAACGAGAACCTCGTCCACAAGCGAAAATGTGTTCCCTGATGGAAAAGGCTTGTCGCTACAGACATTCCTTGTCTTTTGGAGCATCAGGAGCCAGAGGGCGCCGTTAAGAAACACAGAGTTGTTGTTGCCTTTTCCAGGTAGGTAGTACCCCGAGTAGTTCCCTGAGAAAATCGCAGTCGTGTTGTTCCAACTGTAAGCCCCATGATTGTAGGCTAATTGTTCAGAGTAGACAGCGGCCGATGGTGGCAGCATATTTTGAAGCTTTTTGATTAACGAGATTCCACACGCATGGGTACTGTCGCTACTCTTAAAACTACTCAGAAGATATTCGCTTCTCCAATTGTTGTTGCCCGTGTTTCGGAAATCAAGGTTAAAGCATCCAGGAACCGGAGTGGCCGTCGGCGTGGATGTTGCTGTCGGGGTAGATGTCGGCGTATGAGTTGGTGTACGAGTGGGTGTTGTCGTGGGCGTCGGCGTGCGAGTAGCTGTTCGAGTCGGCGTAGCAGTGAGAGTCGGCGTTCGAGTAGCTGTTCGAGTAGCTGTTCGAGTCGGCGTAGCAGTGAGAGTAGGCGTTCGAGTGGCTGTTCGAGTCGGAGTCACCGCTGCGCGCGGCGTTGATGCGGATGGCTCATCCCCATGGTCCGATTGGTGCCACTCAGGACTCCGCGCCGTAGGCACCCCGTGCGCCAAAGCTGTGACCAGAGCCAACACTCCAGTAGAGAACAGTACCGGTAGAGCTGCAAATCCAATACGCCTTAGTCCACTTGCCATATACTTGTCCTTGGCGCGCGATATCGACTTTGCAACGCCCTCATGATGTCCATCACGAACACGCCCGAGTAAGCAAGCGTAAAGCTTATCGCTACTTTTATCGCCGCTGCTAACGCCGGGCTCTTCCGGGAACCTGGCATACTCTCGGCGGTTTGTCAGGAGTCAATACAAGTGCACCCGGGAGTACACCTCTAACTTCCCCAAACAGGGAAGTCGGCAGAAACGAGCACGGACTTTAGCTAAATAGCTTGCTTTATGTGGGACGCACGCGCGCAAAATGATCGGCACCTAGAATCAGAAAGTTCGGCAGGGTAAAATCAAAATGTTCGGCAGTTGATTGGCAGAAAGTTCGGCACCTCTAAAATGCCGTCCCAGAATGGAGGGACTAGGTATGAAGAAACGAAAGAGAGAGGGGGTGCTGAATATGCAGAGAGTAAGGGAGAACTTAAGGTTAGTAGCGGAGGGGCATGACCAGAGCGAGATAGCAGCGGCGAGCGGAGCCTCAAGAGCTGCGGTACAAGACTACCTGAGGCGATGTTTTTATCGAGCGCCTCTGGAGAACGGTGAAGTATGAAGAGGTTTACATTCGCGACTACGGCTCCGGAGCGGAAGCGTTCACAAACTTGCTGCGTT
>JBILFA010000165.1:0-5937 GCA_044351795.1 Bdellovibrionota bacterium
TGGCTCAGTGTTGACTGAGGCACGACGGAGCGCGGTTGTTAAGGGCTTAGTTCGCCGATTTTCAACGTAGTTACCACTGGAGCCCGCCAATTTCCTATCGTCGTGGGCTGTCCATTGGGTATACTTCGTAAAGAGAAGGCGATTTTCGCTCACGGAGGCTTCCCATGCAGAGCGCTATAATTACTGGATACATGCCGGGCTTCGGAAATGATTTTGAGACTGAGGCCCTACCTGGAGCTCTTCCTAGCGGGCAGAACTCACCGCAAAAATGTGCGTACGGTCTCTACGCCGAGCAGCTCTCTGGCTCGCCCTTCACCGCTCCGCGCAACGTAAATGAGCGTTCCTGGCTCTACCGAATCTTGCCGTCGGTGAGACACGCGGGGAACTTCTCGCCGGTTGACGTCCCCCTGTGGAAGACTGCTCCCTGTTTCGGAGAGCACGATCTTCCGATCGCACAGCTGAGGTGGAGCCCTCCAGTGTTTCCCGTCAGTGAGGTTAATTTTCTCACCGGCATGCGCACGATGACTACCGCAGGGGATGTCAACACGCAGACCGGAATGGCCACTAGCCTCTTCTTCGTGAACACCAGCATGGTGGACGAGTACTTTTATAACTCTGACGGAGAGCTCTTAGTGGCGCCGCAAGAGGGATCGTTGCGTTTCTTCACAGAGCTAGGGAAGATCGATATCGCTCCGGGCGAGATCTGCGTGATTCCGCGAGGTATGACCTTTAAGGTCGAACTCTTACAAGGGCCAGCGCGTGGGTACGTCGCAGAGAACTACGGCGGGAAATTCACTCTCCCTAATCGCGGACCGATAGGCGCAAATTGTCTCGCCAATCAAAGGGACTTCAAGACGCCCGTGGCTGCATTCGAGGACAAGACAACCCCGTGTCGGCTCACCGTGAAGTGGTGCGGACGCTTCTACGAAACTGAGCTCGGACATTCTCCGCTCGATGTCGTGGCATGGCACGGCAACTACGCGCCGTACAAATACGATCTTCGAACATTCTCTCCCGTAGGGGCCTTGCTCTTTGACCATCCCGATCCCTCGATCTTCACGGTGCTCACATCACCCTCAGGGGAGGAGGGAACGGCGAATGTGGATTTCATTATCTTTCCCGAGCGGTGGCAGGTGGCTGAGCACACCTTTCGGCCCCCGTGGTTTCACAAGAACATCATGTCGGAGTTCATGGGATTAATCTATGGGCAGTACGATGCCAAGCCCGATGGATTCTTGCCGGGAGGAGCGAGCCTTCACAACTGCATGCTCCCGCACGGACCGGACGCGAATGCTTTCGAAAAAGCGTCGAATGTCGAGCTGGCGCCGCAAAAGCTCACTGGCACCTTAGCTTTCATGTTTGAGACGAGGTATCCACAACACGTCACGAAATGGGCGGCTGAGGGTGCGGCCTTGCAGTCAGATTACCAAGATTGCTGGGCCGGACTTAAGCGGAATTTTACCGGGAAGCCTTAGAGAAGTGAGGCTGTTACAAGCTGATCGCGCTCCTTGCCTTCTTGGATATCCCCGGTATTTTCACGTCTTCAGCGAAGCGGTTCTGCTGTCGATAGGCTTGTGTGACTCTAAACCGTACGACCGTGGGTCCAAGTGTCATTTGTCATTGTCCCTCGACTGCTTTAGGCTATTAGTTTGGTGTATTATCTCGCGTTAGCTGCACCTGACAGATGCCGCATTTGTGCTCGTCCTCTGTGATCGTTTTAGGCTGATGTAGGACATTATGGATCAGACCACTACAACACATGTCGTTCCGGAAGCTGCGCTGACGATTGACCGCGCCTCCCTCGAATTTCTGCAAAATACTCTTGATGAAAGATCGGCACTAATGGGAAAGGTCGTTATCGCCAAGGTCAAGGGCGTTGTCGTCATGGGTCTCGGAGAGGCGAAATCCTTCCACGCCGATATCATCGATAGGGCTACTAAGGAGGTTCTGGGAGAAAGTGTATTGCTCGATACCGACCCGAACCGCCCCAAGATTCGCGAAAACGTTGTGGTGGAAGGAGCAAGGTTCGCCGTGTCTCCTGACTCGGTAACGATATTCCACGAGTCTCTCGCCTTCGGTCCCTTTACGCAGAGGATCTTTGCAGATCCTACACAGGTAGTAGTAAGGCGTTTTATAGAGGCTCGTGTTGCTGAGATTCGCCGACAACAATCCCTCTCTGCGCCCTCCGACGACTTACAGCTCCCTCCGATCCCTGAGTTATGAGGCTGGTCGCGTCAGATCTCTGCATCCTCCAGCCCCCGAGCCGCTAAGTCTTCGAGGATGAGATCGTGATTTATCCCTAAGGCAGCGCTTAAGCCCGCCGCTCCACCGCCGACTACGACTACGTCTATGTTTGGAGTGAGGGGAGGGGGCTGAGACGACATATGATAAATAGAATAGCGCTCGTGAGTAAACTGGTAAGTGAGCGCGTCATAGGTCGCGAGAAGGCAGATGCTCTCCGGCTGTTGAAGGCGGTTTCAATGCGCCACCGAAAGGCACCTCGTACAACGCGTATCGAGTCGGAGAATCGGAGCTAAGAGATGACCATGACCAACGTCGGGGCGAGCACCCACGATGCTGTTCGTCTCACTCGAACCTGCGCGCGAGAAGAGCGAGGTTGACTGACAACCCGAAGCTGACCTTCCGGACGGCCTCGTCAGCTCTCCGAAGCAGCGACTTTGGTATGACGTGCCAGGGCAGCACATGAATACCCTCCTCTCGTATAACCGTGAGTCCTGATCGCTCGACGGCTCGGTGAAGTTCACCTGCAGATACCCAGTTTTCGTAGCCCTCGTATCTTTTCCGCAGCCCTGCTCTGACGGCGAGCGATAAGAGCCACCGCCACCGTGAATTGGGTGTCGATATGACAAGGAGGCCGTTCGGTGCTACGAGAGCGCAGAGTCGCTCGATGGCGAGTAACGGATCGGGCGTGTGCTCCACGACTTCGGAGCAGAATACGAGGTCGAAGGGCGCGCCTACGTCAGCGTGCGAATTCAAAAGATCGGCACACACCACGCGTACCTCGGGAAATAGGGCACGAAGTCTCTCGGTCAAAGCAGGTGCAATGTCCGTCGCCGTCAGCGACAAAGGCTGGGAGGCGAGCAGCGCCTGCGTAAAGTGACCGAGGCCGGCCCCGATCTCGATGACGCGACTACCGGAGAGAGAGACGTTCGAGAGGAAATCGTGGATCAGGACCTCGATTCGTCGCTTCGTATCGTACCCATCGATAAAGGTGTGCCACTCGTCTGCGATTCCGTCATAGGCGAGGTCCCGCTTGTCGAGGAGGCGTTCGTTCAAAGCTCTTTCCCCGAGTTGATACCTACAGTCCGATCTACCAAATACATCGGTCGGCCTTTGAGCTCGTCGTACATCTTCGCAATATACAGCCCCTGGATGCCGGCGACGATCAGTTGAACCCCGCCCATGAGAAGCACAACAGAGAGGATCGATGCCCATCCGGGTACGGCGATCTGCACGACGAGCGCGAGGAAAATCGCATACACCAGGTATCCGAAACCGAGAACCGCGAACATGAGCCCAAGGGCGAACGCGACTATGAGCGGAGCGCTGGAGAACGAGATGACGGCATCAAGACCAAAGAGCAAGATCGACGACCAGGGAAACTTTGATCTTCCGCTCCGGCGCTCAGGTGCCGTGAACGTGACCAATTCCGTGGGATATCCTAACCACGCCACGAGGCCTCTGAGAAATCGCCGTCGTTCCGGAAGTTGATTGATGACCGTCACAACACTTCGATCCATCAGTCGGAAGTCGGCAGAGACAGTATGCATCGGCAAGCCCGTGAGGCGCCCGAAACCATAGTAGAAAGCGCGTGAGGCTAGCTCCTTGAGCGACTGTGAGCCACCGTCTGAAACTCTTATAGCATTGACGACCGGCGTGCCTTTCTTCCACCGCTCAATCAACTGTGGCAAGAGCGATGGCGGGTGCTGCCCGTCGCCATCCATGACAATCACCGCATCTCCTGCTGCGAGCTCGAGTCCACACATAAGCGCCGCCTGGTGGCCGAATCGCCGGGTCAGGCTGCACAGCTTGACCCGCTCGTTGGTTTCCGTGAGCGCGAGCACGTTCCGAGCAGTAGCATCAGTGCTTCCGTCGTCCACCCCTGAACTTCGTAACGTAGCGGAGCCGAAATCCTGCCGAGACAGTCTACGCAACTCAGTCAGCACATGGGGTTGGATCGTAATGCGAACGTAGGCGCCCCAGGCCGGGAATGCCGGGCGACAGAAGGCGAGCTCTCTGGTTTCTTTCATTCCAGACCAACTCTCTAGAGCGTCCAACAAGCTCGGAAAGCCCGGGGAGCGGACCCCTCCGACCGAATAGCGCTTGCCGGAAGAGGGATCCTCCACGTAGGCCGAGGCGGCGTCGTTGTCGAAGATCCACGCGCGGTATGCTTTTTGGAAGTTTTGAGACCTAATGTGTCATGCTCTAACCATCAGACCCATCACTCAAGCGGGTAGCACCAGCTTGCCGTCACGGTATTCAGTGGCTGACTCGAAGACTCGAACGCTGCGCTCGTTATTCTGTCATCAGTCGATACACCACACGGGCAGGGTCACAGATGGCTGCAGCTGCTGTCAGATCGAGCAAAGGTTCCCCGGTGAGTCGGCGAGCAACGATCTCTCCCGCGATCGGACAGGAGAGGAGTCCTCGACTTCCGTGACCCGCACTGATGAAGAGGCCGGGGTGGTATCGCAGCGGAACCCTCTGCTGGAGGTCTGTGCCGGGCTGGTAGGTGTTACCCTCGCGTTGCATTATCGCAAAGTCTGGAACGGGCCCGACATAGGGAAGCCGGTCGAGGGTCGACGTGCGAAAGCAGACTCGCGCTGCATTCAGGTCAGGAGAGGCAAAGTTCAGGTAAGGGAACCAACGCCGGCACCGCTGGAGGATTTCACTGCTGTCCTCATGTGAGGCCTCGGGGCGCGGATCGTGGTGTCGATAGTGCGCACCGAGAAGGTGTTCACCGCATTCACTCGGGGTGAGGTAGCCATCGAAACAGATGAGCGTTCTGAGTGTTTTGGAGGCGGTAGTTTCGTGGACGATGGTCGTTTGCCCTCGGATCGGTTCAAGTGGGAGCCACGCAGTGGGTTCGAGTGCTGCTGATTCATACGCACCACATATCACGACATGGCGTGAGGTAAGGCGCTCTCCGTTCTGAAGTTCGGCTCGCCAATCGTGATCGACAGAGCGGAGCGAAGTGACTCTACTGTCGGTACGGACCACCGTTCGAGGAGAGGTGTTCTCCAATAATGTATCGACCAATCGTCGCGGGCTCACATATCCGGCACTAGAAACGAAGAACGAAGGTGTCGAAAGACTCAGGCCGGAACATTCGGAGCTCTCAGTCGCGCTCAAGCGAGCGATGCCCGAAGGCGCCAAGAGAGGCTCGCGGCTCTCGAGCGCGTTGTGTAGCCGCTTGGTGGTGGGAAGTTGTATGCCTCCGCACTCCTTGAAGACTTGCAGGTGTCCAAGTGTTGTGCATAAAAGCTCTCGCGAATAATCGAATCCGGCCGAATAGAGTGTGTGGGGTATCGATGAGCGCGTGGTGATATACGGCATCAGCAGGCCGTAACGATTTCCCGAGGCTTTGTCGCATATTCGAGGCGCTGCTTCGCATACGATTGTGGAGAGCCCGCGGCGAGCAAGCGCAAACGCGCAGCTCGCTCCCGCAAGCCCGCTTCCTACAATAAGGACATCGACGTGCCTGTCAGTCATACGGTGGTTCAGAATCAGTTATCGCTTACCTCACTAAGCAAGCTTTAAACCATTAGAAACCGGTTTATCGGGACGTGTCAGAACCACAGCACCATCGGCTTGAACAAAGCCTGTGACCAAAACCTCCGAGAGAAAGGGGCCGACCTGCTTCGGAGCAAAGTTCGTTACGGTGAGTACCTGAGATCCGACGAGCTGTTCAGGGGT
>JBILFA010000067.1:0-18584 GCA_044351795.1 Bdellovibrionota bacterium
GCGGAGAAAAACCGCAGATGTATCCTCTGCGATACATTGAGGATTTTTCTTTGTCGCAAAAATCGAAGAGCAATCAAAGATCCGCTTTCGCAGCAGGGAGGGGTTTTGCCTCGCTTCCCTAGAGGATATTTCGCACCTTTCTCATAGATGCGCCACTCCCCCGGCGAATCGGGGCACGTCTTAGAAGAAAGGAGTCCTAGAGACTGAAAACGGTATGCTGTTGGCAGAGGGCTTTACTCTGCCCTGGGCTCAGACAGGTCGTCCTGGTAATCGACGAAGATCTCGAGGATCTCGAACTCACGGGCTCCACCGGGCAGCGCTACACGGGCAACGTCCCCGAGCTCCTTCCCGATCAATCCCTTACCGAGGGGAGCCTCAAAGGAGATCCACCCCTTCTCTACATCGGATTCTTCCGCTCCGACCAGGGTGATTACGCGCTGTTCCCCACTGTCGACGTCCTCGAGCTTTACACTCACACCGAACATCACACGGGTGGGCGTTCCGAGCTTGCGAGGGTCGACAACCTCTGCATTCGAAAGCCGCGCTTCACTATCTCGAATCTTCGCCTCTACCATGCCGGACTTCTCTTTCGCGGCGTCGTAATCGCCGTTCTCCGAAAGGTCACCGTGACCACGAGCGATCTCGATGGCACGCGCCAACTCCGGCCTCATCGCCTTGAGCTTCATCAATTCGTTTCTGAGCGCAGCGTAGCCACGCGGTGTCATCGGTCGCTTCATGATTGCTTTCTCCCTAGCTGGTACGAGGGCTACACGTTACGCGCGGCTCAGGTATTCACCCGTTTCAGTGTTCACAACTACTTGGTCCCCGATGTTTACGAAGGGGGGAACTGAGAGCTGAAGTCCGGTGTCGGTCTTCGCTGGTTTTGGAGAGTTGCTGGCTGTAGCGCCACGCAATCCCGGCTCGGTGTCGGCGATTGTGAGGGTAACGGTCTGAGGAAATTGAATACCGATCGGGTTCTCTTCGTACACCGAGAGCTGAATCTGCATCCCTTCCTGGAGGTAGAACCTGCCCTCGCCCATCATCTGGTCGGAGATCGTGACCTCTTCGTAGGTCTCCGAGTTCATGAAATGATACCCATTGTTGTCAGAGTACAAAAAGGTTGCGGGCTGCTGAAACACATCCGCCGTCTCGATATCCTCCGTCGAGCTGAAGCGGTGCTCCATCTGCGTTCCGGTCATGAGGTTACGCAACTTCATGTGTACCATAGCGCGCAAGTTACCCGGCGTGTGGTGGTGGAAGTCCATAACGCTGTAAAGCGTGCTCTTGAAGATGATTACCTGTCCTCTGCGAACGTCTTTAGCTTTCATACGGATCCTATTTAGTTACTTCCCGGCACCAGATTCAGCGTCTCGCGAATGCGGGATAGTACCCTATCCCTCCCGAGTACTGCAAACGATTCGAACAGGGGAGGCGTGACGGTCTTACCAGTGACGGCGATTCGCAACGCCACGAAAGCAGGGCCCGGCTTGAGCCCCAACTCTCCGGCGACAGACCTAAGGGCTTGATCTATCTCCGAAACTGAAAAGCCGGCGAGCTCTTCGAGTCGCTCTGCCGCGAGGGTAAGAACCTGCCGGATCTTGTCAGCATCCATCCCCTTTTGAAACATAGCGTCCATCTGCCGTTCAAGCGGCTTATCCTCCAAGAAATCTACCATGCCCGGAACCTCGGTGAGCACCTTTACCCGCTCCTGGATATGCGGCGCGAGAGCTTCGAAATCCTCCCGTCGTATGGAAAGTCCGGACTTCTCGACGAAGGCCCAGGTCCGTGCCACGAAATCTTCGATCTTCAGATTTCGCACGTACAGACCGTTCATCCACAAGAGCTTGGTAGGATCGAATACGCCACTCGCTTGATTTATTCCTTCGAGCGAGAATTTCTCAATCAGCTCCTCACGGGTGAAAATCTCCTGTTCGCTCCCCTCTCCCGGCGCCCAGCCGATCAAAGTCACGAAGTTCATGATCGCCTCTGCGAGATACCCTTGTTCACGAAGCTCCTTTGAATTGGTCGCTCCCGAGCGCTTGGACAACTTCTTGCCATCGGTACCGTTGATGACCGGAAGATGTGCAAAGGTCACCGGCTCCCACCCCATGGCTTCGTACAACAGAAGGTGCACGGGTGTAGACGAAAGCCATTCGACGCCGCGCAACGCGTGCGTAATCTTCATGTCGTGATCGTCAACCACCACCGCGAGGTGGTAGGTCGGAAACCCATCGCTCTTCAGCAACACGGTGTCCTTGAGCGGAATTGAATCCCACGTTACCCGGCCGCGGATTGCATCGACGAAACTTACCGAGCGCTGCTGTGGCATCTTGAAGCGAATTACGTGCGGCACATCAGGAGAAACATTTCGCGTACGACAGTAGCCGGAGTATCCAGGGCTTTCCCGACGAGCCATCTGCTCGAACCTCTCCTTCTCGAGCATCTCGGAGGTACAGTCGCAGCGATAGGCGAATCCTTTGGCGACCAGCTCTTCGGCCACCTCTTTGTAGCGAGACAACCGCATACTCTGCACATAGGGACCGCTCGGACCACCGAGATCGGGGGCGCCCTCCCAATCTTCCCCTAGAGCCTTGAGCTCGTCGCGAGTCGGACCTTCATCGATGTCGATACCGAACCACTTCAGCTCCTCAATGATGAAACGGATCGCGCCCGGCACGGAACGCTCCTGATCGGTATCCTCGATACGCAGCAGAAACCTGCCACCGTTTTTCTTAGCGAGTAGCCAGGCATAAAAAGCAGTTCGAAAACCGCCCACGTGCTGGAAGCCGGTGGGTGATGGGGCAAAGCGCGTACGAACCTCTACCATTACATATTTCCCTTTCTAAGGCCGGATGGCTAAAAGTTTTCACGGCAAAACACCGCACAAAATCGGCGCTCCCCGAGCAGCTCAGCAATTTCACTCAGCTACCTGAGTTGCCCGACTATAAACCACATCGCTCTTCCTTGAAACTACACCGTCCTTGCTGGAAATCTAGCGCCCAATTAGACCCACGAACTCCTCCTCGCTCAACACCGGCACGTTGAGCTTGCGCGCGGCGTCGAGCTTGGAGCCGGGCGACTCGCCAGCTACAACGTAGCTCGTCTTCTTACTCACAGACGAAGAGATCTTCCCGCCGCGATCCGTGATCAGACCCTCAGCATCTTTGCGCCCCATAGAAGAGAGCGTTCCCGTAAGGACAAAGGTCTTACCCGCAAGCGCGCCACTTCTTGAAGTATCAACCTTGACCGCTTCAGGATGAACTCCCATGTCGAGGAGCCGATGTACCATCTGTACTTCGTCCTCATCCGCGAGAAACGTCGCTACCGAAGCCGCTGTCTCCGGCCCGATCTCCTCGATAGTAAGAAGCTCATCCTCAGTAAGCTCGAGAAACCTCGCTATTGTGCGACACTGTCGCGCTAACGTCATTGCGGTCTTGGTGCCGACATGGCGGATACCAAGCGCAAAGATGAACCTGTCCAACGGTCGCTGCCTACTCTCGTGGATCGCATCAATCAGATTCTGACTCGACAGCTCCCCCATACGCGGGAGCTCTTTGAGGGCCTCGACCGTGAGTTCATACATTGAGGGGAGATCGCGAACCAACGCATGCTCCAAGAGAAGCGCTGCCATCTTGTCTCCAAGACCCTCGATGTCCATCGCGTCTCGCGATGCATAGTGCAAGATACGGTTGTGCACCTTAGCTGGACAACGAGGATTGGGGCATCTCACCACCGCCTCACCAGGCACCCGCTCCACCTTGGTTCCACATTCAGGGCACTCATTGGGGAATTGGAACGCCCGCTCCTCTCCTGTTCTACTAGCGCTTATCGCCGCAACTACCGCCGGGATCACATCTCCCTGACGGCGAACCACGACCCTGTCACCGATCAGCAAGCCTTTGCGCTCTATTTCGTCCTGATTGTGAAGGGTGGCTCTCGAGACGATAACACCGCCGACTCGCACCGGCGTCAGCACAGCCACCGGAGTGAGCGCTCCCGTGCGCCCCACCTGAACCGTGATGTCCTCTAAGGTCGTCACGGCCTCTACCGGTTTGAACTTCGCCGCGATCGCCCAGCGAGGCGATCGTTGCCTAAAGCCCAACCGCTCGTGAAGCGCCGTCTCGTTTACCTTGATAACGATACCGTCGACTTCGAACGGCAAGCTATCGCGCCCAGCCTCACCATCACGATAAGCCCGAACGAGCCCCTCGGCCCCTGCGACCACCTTGTATCCCGGAGAGATCGAAAACCCCAACGATGCGACCGTTTCCATGACCTCCGCAAGGGGCCGACGCTGAATGTCCTTCAAGAGAGACGACTCACTCTCCACAACACCGATACCATACGCGAAGAACCACAAGGGGCGCTTCGCTGTCTCTTTAGGATTTAGCTGTCTCAAGCTGCCCGAGGCCGCGTTACGCGGATTAGCAAAGCTCTCCTCTCCGCGCGCCTGACGCTCTGCGTTGAGCGCCTCGAACTCCTTCTTTCGAAACAACACCTCTCCACGCACCTCGAATGTTCCTTCCAGCGCCGCCTTACTGCGCAGTTTGAGCGGGATAGCCTTGATAGTGCGGACATTAGCCGTTACATCCTCACCTGCGCTACCGTCGCCGCGGGTGGCCGCCTGCTTCAACACGCCATCGACATACAGCAGGGAAACCGCGACCCCGTCGAACTTGAACTCAACTGTGTACTCGATCTCCTCGCGACTACCACCATCCTTAGCAAGGAACCGCCTTACCTGTTCGTCAAAGGCAGTCAACTCGTCCTCGTTCATCGCGTTGTCGAGGGAGAGCATCGGGAGGCGGTGTCGGACCGTGGAAAACCCCTCAAGCGGCTTCGCTCCTACCCGCCTGCTAGGCGAGTCCGAGCGCACGTTGTCGGGATAGCGTTCCTCGAGCTCCTGCAGCTCACGAAACTTCTCGTCATACTCCGCATCGCTGATGGTAGGCTGAGAGAGCACGTAGTAGCGGTACGAATGGTCGTTCAGCTCAGCGACGAGCTCATTCATCCGATCGATGTCGTTACCTTCATGGACTGATTTGTGCATAACACTTATACTATTAGCGCACTCTGAGAGCCGCTAAAAGCGGCTGCTTATGTTCCCAACAGCAATCTGCGAGCAATCACCAAACCGCGCTACCTAAGCAACATCAATGACACCGCCTCTCCACTGTGCTGTGCAACTATCGACAACCTTAACTCTACGGTCAAAAGACAGCCTGGCGTCCCTAGCTTTGGATCGAGCGATTACGCACTTTTACGCCCCGGGATATCGTCCTCATCACGCTAGGTCACCGGATCAACGTCATCCTCCATAACCCGCTCTATACTGAGTTTGTTCAGGTTTAACTCGTCGGCGTATGTTAAAGACTCAATCCGCTACAGTTGTGAGCGCCCCGGAGCTGCCGCATCACGGGCCAGCCGAGGAGCTTCAACTCTCTAAGGAAACTCTGGCAGGCCGCGCCTCGTATCGGCCGGATATCCCCCGTGACTCTCACTTGGGGACACGCCTTGACCAGATACACAGCATCGTTCGTCCGACCGATTCACAGATGGTGTTGTTTCACGGGCATGGCATCGAACAGGACCACTGCCGTGCAACGTGGACCGATGGATTCAGACATTCGGCCCACATCAATATCGGAGCTGCGCAAGGATTTGAACATATCGAGAAGATGCATTCTCTTTCACTGGCGGTACAGGTCGGAGCTCTGTTTAATACCTCGGGATTGCAGTTCTCAGCCGGCCGCTGGGACACCACCATTTCAGTTGATAGCCTCTTCCGCGCGACGAATCCCCTTACTGCTCTCACTGGAGACAATCCACACCTTCGTGAACGATTCATCATTGAGCGGGTCGATGAAGAGAATCCACAATTTCCCTATCGAATGCGCAGCGCTCGCTTCGATGGCACTCAGCACGATAAAGAGGGTAACCGCTTGCTCTGTTTTACATCGGACTCGGGCGCCGGTTACGCATTACGTCCCGAAGAGATCATAAGCATTCACCGCGCGGGGAAGCACCATACACTCATCCAAAGTCCCTTCTCTGGAGAGGTCTCCTCAAACGCGCCTCAGAACGAAGTAGCTGATCTTAGACACGTAGCGATTGAGGACTACTTCGCCCGCTTTCAGCCATTGACGATTGGATACCTCTCAGAGATGGACAAGCTGAGGAGACCCGAGGTGGCACATGCGCTCTTTCTCGGAGTCCAGGATGTGCCGACCTATAAGGAAGACGGCACGCCTACGGGACGTCACGAACAGTATCTCTTTGCACTTGAAAACGGATCCACGACCAGAGTAATTGCAATCAAGCTCGATAACGTTCAATACCTTGCAGGCGAACCGGGAGAGCAATCCGCCGTAAGCGGGTCACGCCACATCAAAGGTCTTGGTGCCCTTGATGCCTTCGCTTTCGGCACACCACTGTATAGCCGAGACGGACAATAACCGAGGGAAGCGAGGCAAAAGATCCTCAAAAACGGCCTTTTCATGGGTGCGGATTCAGTAGGGTCTCCGGCGTGGGGCCTCCTCGCTTAGGACGAGATTTACCCGTCAGTCATCAAGCTCTAGTCGCTCGAGAACGAGAACGCCACCTTGGTAAGTACCGCGAGCCTTGACAATCTGCCCGCGTGCGAAGCTCGAAAAGCTCGTTGGATTACCGTCTTCATCCCGAAAATCGCTCGACGAAGAGAGTGTAAACTCTACCCCGGCTACCGTGACGGTTGTGTCCGAGAGGGCAGAGATAGCTCCCTCTGCCCTCCTCGATTCACCGTCACGCTGCTCTTCCTCGCTCTCGTCTCGACCCGAACCTGAGCTCCCATCGTTACCACTGTTGTCCCCGGAGTCACCTCTCGAATCATCTCGGTCGTCATCACGTCCCGAGCCACCACGATCGTCGCCGGAATCGGTGCGATCGTCATCTTCACTGTCGCTGTCACTGTCGTCATCGTCATCGTCATCGTCATCGTCATCGTCGCGAGCACCGTCATCGTCCCCGCGAGAGTCATCCTCTTCATCATCATCATCATCATCATCATCATCCCGTCCCGAGCCCCCGGGGCGTCGGTCCGAATCATCACCCGTTCGCGTCCGCTCGACCACTTCGACCGAAGAGGTCACACTCGGCCGCTGACCGCTGGAGACAGTTAGAGTAAGTCGCACACGTTTTGCATCGGCGGGGACCGGCGCCGTTGTGGTGGTCGCCTGAAAATCATCCCGCTCGAGCGCTATGTCGAGCGCACCGACCAACCCTTGCGTCTCGATAACGAACCGTCCCTGTGCATCCGACACAGCCGAATCACCACTCGCCAGGAAGGTCACCGTTGTATTCGGAAGAGCCTTGCCAGAACGATCTCCGACGAACCCGTCGTAGAGCTGCCCTCCGCTACCCCGTGTTCCGCCTCCGCACCCAGCTACAAAAAATACGAGCGCTATCGTCACGAGTCGGATCAAATAGACTATCATGGTCGGCTTCCTCTCTCTTGGTCGTCCTGGTCTTTAGAAGCTGTCGTAGTGACAGGCGTTTCCTCGATAACAGCGAAGGATCCTATCGCCACTCGATACGTCCCCGTTCCCCCGAGCTGCGGATTCAGATCCCTATCGAACTTCGATAGGAAATTCCGCGCTCGCTCATGAAAAGCTGACCCTTCTCGCATACTCCAGCGTCGGATCTCTTCGAGCGCCTCGGCTGGAACATTACGGTATTCGGTCTTGAGGTGATGATTGAGCGGCTGCTCTTCGTCGCTGCGGAAGGCGTTCTGCTCAACAGCCAGGAAGAGGTCATCGGCGTCCTCTCCGAGCATCTCCAAGACAGCCCCGGGATCTCCCTTGGGCACATAGACCCTCGTCAGCAATTTCAATCGGCCGTCCCTCGCCCGAGCCAGCATCCCCAGCCGCTCCAGCTCGAATGCCACTGTGTATGGACTCACGGAGTGACTCACAGACCGCACGAGCTCTGCGAACTCGCTCTCCTTACTGTCGAACGTCAGCGCCCGTGGCATGCCCGGGCTCGCGCAGAACCTCGGGTCGTATCGCCATTGGCTTATGACGTCGCTCGCTGTGTGTTTTTGGCGGGGCTTGAAGTCTCCCTCGGTGCGGATAGTTGCGACATCGGTGCGATGCACACCGGTCATGAGCGTGATGCGACTGTGACTGACCGCGTCCCCCTGCTTCTCCAACAGCTCCTCTGCTTGCGAGACGTATACACGCTTGAGCGCATCCACGACCTCTCCCAACTTAATCCCATGCTTCAAGCAGAGCCGCACAATCGGTCGAACCAGATGGAGTAACGATGAGAGCACAAGCTCCTTGACCATGTTACTCCATCCCTCCTACCTATCGACCACCTCGGCCTCGGCCACGACCGCGGCCACGACCCCTATCATCTCGCGCATCACCGTCATCGTTGCCATCATCGATCTTTTGACCCCCGTTGTCATCTGCGCTGTTGGAAGTCGGTCTACGCGAGCTAGTCCGATCTTCGTTGGAGGGATTATCGTCTGGTCGGCTCGAGACAGAGGTCTTACAGTGAGCTTCGAGCTCCATCTCACGAGCCACGGCCTTTGCCTGCCCTGGGGCAAGCTTCACCTTGACACAATCCCCAACGCTAAAGGCGTCAAGCGAGACGAGGTTCTCGGTGAAGCCCTCGTATTTCGTGCGTTGCGTAAGTTCAATCGCCATCGAATTTACGGTAACAGACGTGGTCGAGAGAGCACTAATTTCACCACGCACCACCAGAGGCTTCACCTTGCCGCGCTTCGCCTCGGCATGCTCCGCGTCGACCACTACGATGAAACTCAGTAGCCCAACACTCAATACTATCCTGAACGCACTCTTCATACCTTTCCTCACATATCCGTTACGTAGTCGTTTCGCGAGAACAACAAGCTCTGACAACTAAGACCCTACTGCCATGTCACTGCCTCGCCACACTTTAAGGATGCAATATTTTTGCATCCTAGGCAAGCGCGTTAAGCAAGCTCTCAGCAAAAAAACAAAAAGCACTGCCTTTTCAGGTAGATATAAAACATCGCGCGTTCCTAGGTTGAAACAAAGCGGGGGCTGCGCGTACACGATGCACGGGAATCGCACAGTCAGTGGAGCTTTCGAACAGAGCGGCCTCCCCTCACCGCTCTCGTTGTTCTCTTTGTGAATAAATCAACACAAAGAGAGCGGCGAAAGCAGTGATGGAAGGATATACACTTTGGCGACCGCGTGAAGGACGGTATGTGGCCGGGTCCTGTTTCTATAAGTCGGGATGAAGATCTCGAAGAGGTACGTGCGGTCCAAGACGAAGGAGTTTCTGAAGAGATCTACTCGGCGCCTATCCCGACGAGCCGATGACCATCGAGGTATTTCATACCTCTCTTATTCGCGTAGTCGGCGCATCTCTCGGACGCCCAATCAAACAAGGACCTACTCGAGGAGGATATCAGGAGAGCATGGTGATAATACCTGTCGTCGAGAAGCCGCGTAGGCGACGCTCTCTCGAGCTGACCGTGGTACCGGAAGACATCTTTGCCAAGTTCGCAGATCCTCGATTCGCCGAGGATCTCCGTCAAAACATCTCATCAGATTTCAGAAAGGTTCGTCGCCGTATCAACCAGTTGGAGCTGGCGTACAAGGTAGAGAAGGAGTGGCTTGCAAGGCGCCTTTCGAAAGGCCTGCAATCCGACCATACCGCACCCACGCTCTTCTTCCCACGCTTTGAAATACTCGTGCAAGAAACAGACAGAGAGGTCAGGAGGCACAATAAGCAGGCAAAGAAAGCTCAAAAAGACACCCTCGGACCCTCTACGACTGCACCCTACGTTGATTCGGAAGCGTCAAGCACTCCCGGCTCCACATCAACACTCCTACCGAGTGCTGAGCTTTAATTTTTCACCACGTTGGTGAAGATCAGTCGGTCGAGGCGGGAAGGCTGTTGGTTTTCCCGAAGTAGATCTCCTGCAAGACCTCGTTCCGGCGAACCTCCTCGGGCGTGCCCTCGAGGATCACCCTTCCTTGATCGAGAACGATCACCCGCTTGCTGAAGCTTTGCACGAAGTTGATATCGTGCTCGATGATTAGCGTCGTCTTGCCGAGCGACTGCACATGACTAATCAGGGCCGCCACCTCTTCTTTCATCTTGGGCGAGACTCCCGCCGTCGGCTCATCGAGCAGGAAAAGCTCTGCGCCAAAAGCGAGCGCGCGAATGATCTCGAGCAAACGCATCTGTCCTCCCGAAAGAGATCCCGCCTTGTGAGTGATCTTCTCCGCCAATCCGACCTGCGCAGCGTATCCCTTGGCTTCCTCTCGGATCGCTCGGCTACTCTTCGACCACGGCAGAAGCGTACCCCACAGGCCCCTGCGACCCTCCAAGGCCACCATCAGATTTTCGAGCACCGACATCTCTCGAAAGATCCCAAAACTCTGGAACACACGCCCGATCCCGAGCTCGGCGCGCGCAAAAGGAGCCAGCGCTGTGATCTCCTCGTCTTGAAAATGGATCGCTCCCTGCCCCGGTATCACAAAGCCGCTCAGACAGTTGAAGAGCGAAGTTTTTCCGCTTCCGTTAGGGCCGATAATTCCGATCGTGTCCCCCGCTTGCGCGTTGAACGTAACCCCGTTCAATATAGCCGCGTCCCCTATCTGAAGATGAAGGTCTGAAACACGTAACATTTACACCTCTCGTTGCGAAGGAAAGAGCCGCTTTCGGTTGAGCCACACCACTGTCAGCAGCACGAGGCTGTGCAGAAGCTGTCGCATCGGACCGAGTATCGAAGACGGGATATCGATGAAGCGTAGCGGTTCGGGTAGCAGCACCAAAAACACAGTCGACGCCGCACACCCCCAGAACGATCCAGGCGAACCCACCACCACGATAGTGAGCAGGAACACCATCTCTGAAAAGGCGAACGAACTCGGATCGATATAGTTCAGATAATAGGCGAACAGCGACCCCGCCACCCCAGCGAAAAAGGACGAGATAAAGAACGCCGTCGTGTTGATCATCCGCACATCGCGTCCTAACGCCATAGTAGCGTTACGGTTCTCGGATTGCGCTCTGAGTACCCTCGCAAAAGAGCTCTTGAAAAGCAGATACAAAACTCCGAGCGATACCACGACGACCCCACACACAAGGACCAGAAAGCGGCTGTTGTCATAGAGCTCCATCCCCCCGAACTCCGGACGGGGAATCCCAGGAATCCCGAGGACTCCTCGCGTTACACTCTTCCAGTTGATCAGTAGCGCCGAAACGATCGAGCTGAAGGCGAGCGTTCCGATAGCGAAATAGTCGCCGACAAGGCGCAGAGCGATTCCTCCCAGAAGAAACGCAAAAAGCCCGCTCACGAGTGCGCTCGAGAGCATGCACTGCACCGGCCCCATCCCCAGCTCAGTGGACCCGAGCGCCGTCACGTACGCACCAACCGCATAGCCGGCAACATGCGCCAAGTTGAACAACCTGCCCAACCCGATCGTCAGGTTGAAGCTCTGTGCAAGCACCAGATAGATCCCAACCAAGATACCGAGGTGAATGAAATACTCCATCGCGCGTTACGCCACCCGCCTCCGCCACGACATCAATCCCTCAGGGCGAACCAGGAGTACCAGCAGGATCACAACGAATGCAAAAGCATCCTTGTATCCCGCAGGCAACGAATAGGCGCCGAGATCAAGCCCGATACCGAGGTTCTCGACAACCCCGAGGATATAGCACCCGAGGATCGTACCCCATAGATTCCCGAGCCCGCCGAGGATCATCGCAGCTAGAGCCTTCATCGTGTATCCGTGTCCCATGGTCGGCTGCAGATTAGTCTCGTACCCCACCATCACGCCTGCATACACCGAGAGAAGCACACTGAGAGAAAAAACTACAAGCGTAGTGCGTGAAACGTCGATGGAGAGCGCCTGCGCACCGACCCGGAGCTCCGCCATAGCTCGCACTCGACGTCCGAAAGAGGTGGCGTGCATGAGGCATGCGACAGCCACGAGGATCACGAGCGCACTGAATATTATCATGAGCTGGAGCGGCGTTATGAACACTGAACCAAGTTGAATACTCTCCCCCGCCCCTCCACTGTCGAGCGCCTTTACGTTAACTCCAAACACCATCGAGACAACCGATTCCAGGATAGTCGCAAGCGCCAAGGTCGTGACGAGCGGCAACGCCGTACTGTACCGTTCGAAGGGAATAACAAATACAAGCAACGTAACGAGCGCCAGAACAAGCGCACTACATGCAGTGCACAGCGCCGCCAGAGGGAGCGGCAATCCGCAATCAACCGAGAAGAGGTAGAAAAGATACGCTCCAGTCATCATCAAGTGACCGTGCGCGAAATTCAAGATCTTGAGCACTCCATAGGTGAGCGAGAAGCCTACAGCAACGAGAGCGTACACGCTTCCCGTAATGAGTGCGTTGATCAGAAGCTGTGGAAGAATCTCCATGTCGAGGACGGTAGCACTAAGGCGATCACGAGGCGAGACGGCTTAACGCCGCTGTACCACGGAAAGCAAAGGGCGCGAGGAGATTCTTCCCCTCGCGCCCTTTACTACTCGCTAGTACGCGAGCATTACCTCTTTACGCATCCTAAACCGCTCGGTAGCCGGATATCCTGACATCCACGACTGCGTTCGGACTGCGAACACTTCTGCTCACTCGGCGAGAATCCCGATGGGCAACGATCCTGTGAAGGAGCCGGTCGGCTTGGCGGCTGCTGGTAGGGAGGCTGGTAAGGAGGCTGATATGGGCGCTGATACTGCTGTTCGCGCTCTCGCTCCAGCCTCAAACGCTCACGCTCAACTCTTTCTCTCTCATCTTGGAGTCGCTCACGCTCGCGCTGATTGTAGTAGTAATCATCTCGGTATCCCCCACCGTATCCGTACGGCGAGCCACCATAATAGGGCCCCGAACCGTAGCCCCCCGAGGGATAGTACGGGTCGTTCATGTTGGCACACCCCACCGCGAAGGCCGCAAACAGGGCCATACCGACGAGACGAGAGAAGGATTTCCTGAGACGTTCGGTTTTCATATCTCTTAACTATAAGATTTCAAGCATGGACTTCGCAATCATGGCGCGCAGCCCCCTCCATTTTCCAGAGTCTGGCATAAAAATGTTCAAGTTCCGCAATAGATTAGACTGCTTTCTATAACAACTTGCCTAGCCATAACCTGAGCCCTACGACTCACGCCGCCTTAGGAATCCCATGTAGACATGCGGCTACGATCAAACGGAGCAACACGATCTTCTTCGTAGTGGTCGAACGCGCAGATGGATCGATCGGAATCGGAGAGACTCTGCCACCGTTTGCGTGACGGGCGACAGCCCCGTCGGCGCTCTAATTATGTCCTTAACTATACTATACGAGCGGTAGCAAGCCTCACTTCTACTCCTCCTCCTATTCCTCCTCCTCATCCTTCTCATCATTCGGCACCTGCACTGGTTTCCTGAGTCTCATCCGGCTAATTCCGTAAGGCTACGGTGGAGCGAATATTGGCGATTGATTTGAATTTTGCTTTGGCAAGTGCAGAATGATGAGAAGCAGAAGGAGAAGCGCCTACTACGAACTCGTTCGGGACATAACGCTTTTGCCAGGGGGTCTTGGCACGCCAGCGTCCAAGACTCCCCCTGGGCACCCTTGTTATCCATAGAGCTTACGCCGCTGGTGATCGGTTAAGCAACTTATTCGGGTATTCGCCGATTCCCTCGAGACTCCTAACAAGTGGTCGACCACAAAGGACGCGAAGGACGCAAAGGTAATGACTCCTAATGACGTATCAAAAGCTATTATCGACGCCGCCCTTACTGTTCATACAGCGCTGGGCGCAGGGCTGCTCGAAGAAGCTTATAAAGTATGCTTGAAGCACGAACTCCTGCAACGCAATCTTCAAGTGCTTTCGGAGGTCGCAATGCCTATCGTTTATGCAGGAGCTGCCCTCGATGTCGGGTATCGGATTGACCTCCTTGTGGAGCGCTCTGTCATCGTCGAGCTAAAGTCGGTATCCCAGATAGCACCGATCCATAAAGCCCAGCTCCTTACCTACCTCAAGCTCAGCAAGGTCTCTCTCGGGCTCTTACTCAATTTCAATTCAGCGCATCTGAAAGACGGAATCGTTCGAATGATCAACTCCTGATCCTTTGTGTCCTTTGCGTCCTCTGTGGTCAAAAAAATCTGCCGTCTTGGAGGGATAACAGGATCATCAACAGGAGAGGAGCCGCGCACTGTCCTCAAAACGCTGCTTTTTAGGGCTAAGTCATTTATACGCTGTCTTTTTCTAAAATGTGAGGCATATCGGCTATCCAATATGTCACACCACAGGTAGCCCCTCCCATAAACACTAGAGATTAAGGTTATATTAACGGGTCCTATGAAGAAAAAGGCTCAAGTCCTATTCATCGCTCTGGCTTTAGTGCTTTTGAACTCTTCTCTCAATCCTACTTTGAGTGTGGCGTTACCCTTCGCAGTCGCCCCTGGCGGCAGCTCCGGTGCCCCGCAGACCTGCAAACCCGGTACGGCCTGCTGGAGGCCAGGAGGCGGTGGCGCTCGGGCACACGGTACAGAAAACAGTGACAATCAGACCTGTCCAAACGGCCAATGCGGTCCCAAACAAGGCGGCGGCGGGTGCTCCGGCGGCAGCTGCGGCGGTGGTAGCGGTAGGGGCGCAGGCGGCGCAGGCGGCGCAGGCCGCGGGGGCGGCGGAGGCGGCGGGGGAGGCGGCTTAGGCGGGGCACTCGGCGGCATGTTCAAGAATGCTGCACCCATGGTCTTGCCGCTTCTCATGGCCATGCTCATGAACGGCAACCAGAACAAAAACGAACCACCAGCGAATCTCTTCAGCACTCCGACACCACTCCCAACGGTACGCCCAACGGTGCAAGCTACCACTACCCCTGCTGCTACCGCTGTCGCTACAGCTACCGCCTCTCCGACGGTAGTAGCCACCCGTACTCCCACCCCGCATCCGACCGTGTGTCCCTCATCCACCGCCTTTCCACACGCAACGTGCAACCCGTCCGGTTGCGGCAGCACTCCCCCACCGCATCCAGATACACTCCCGATGCCACCGGCCTTGAGTAGAAACGATACTCGGAGTTTCTTCCCTGGCGTTGATTTCGGTAACATGTAAGAAAGATCTACATGTCGAAATTATCGATTTTACATGATCTGATGCGCTCTCTAGTGGGCACAGCGGTCGTGCTCGGCGTTCTCTCCCTCGCGGGCCTGCCTGAAGCGCACGCCATCGACGAGGCGGCGCTGCGCGCATACCAACAGGCCTTTGCCCGCGAGATGTGCAAGGACGGCGGCTCGTGGCTCAAGTGTTTTCAACTAGCTCCCTCAGACTGCACTACCGTCCTGGGAACCATAGTCGAGCGGTGTACGCGATCCATCGTCGAACAACAGAAAGCTCCCGCCAAAGACGAGAACGAGGTCAAAGCTGCTTCCGACGCAATCGTACAGTGTGTAGAGCGAGATTTCCGCGAAAAACACGACGCGTTCAAGTTGAACACCGAGGAGTGTAGAAACCTTTAATCTGCCCGAGTACAGAAAGCCTCTCCTCTCTTGCCTCACTCCTGACTTCGAAAAACTGCGCGCCAGATGAGCAACGCTCGTACCGCCAAGAGGACATAGATAAGGTACAACCACACCGTAACATCGAGCTCCCGCAAACTGAATACGATCGCGGCGACGATATCGATCACGATCCAGTAGTACCAGCCTTCGAGCACCTTGCGGGCCGTTAAATACGTCGCCACAACGCTCCCAATGCTGATGAATGCGTCCGAGTATCCGAACCACCCTGCGCGCGTATAGGAGAGCGCGTACCCCACGACTGCCGATGCACCCACGATAACAGTAGCTATAGAGAGATTCCTCTGTATCGGCGTCGACACTACCGTCACCGCTTCCGCCTCTCCCCTCCACGCGATCCAGCCGTACACCCCCATCGCCACGAAGTAGAGCTGGAGCGCTGCGTCGGCGTACAGGTTCGCCGCCCAGAACACAGGCACGTAGAAGCACGAACTCGCTATGTAGAAGGGCCATGCGATCCAGCGGCGCTTCGTTACCAATACGAGATACGCTAACGCCGTAGCAACTCCGAGTATCTCGATAATCTCTATCGGTTCCACCCCGACACCCTCCGGCTAAAACACATAACTTACCGTTACGCCGAAAGCGCGCGGGTCTCCGCGTTGAATGTAGAGTTTGTTCGGAAAATCCGGCGGCTCGTTACCGAAGTAAAAGCCTCGCAGAGCATACAGCTCGTTGCCGAGGTTGCGTCCCCACGCCGTAACGCTCCACCGCTCCTTGCGCCATCCGAGCGAAGCGCTCAGTAGATTGTACGGGTCGCTCAGTTGATTGTGGCTGTCGTCGAAGTAGTAGCTATCCCGCCCGCTCACCTCAGTGCGCACGAAGAAGCTGGCACCGAGATCCGCCTTGGTTCCAACCGAGTACTGCCAACGCGGTGCATACGAGAAGTCTCGCCCCTGGAGGGCTGCGCTCTCCTCAGGAACCGACGTGAACTCAGTATCCATCAGGGTGCCGGAACCGAATAGATTCCACCACGGCAGGAGTTTCAAGCTTCCCTCGACCTCGAGACCCGTACTCTGTCCACGCCCACTACTCTCGGTAACGTAGGTGAAGGAAAGCGGATCGGATGGATTATCCTGAATCGCGAACTTGAGCTGCTGATCACGCCTAAGGTCGTGAAACACCGCCACATTGCCTTCGAGCCGCTTGTCGAAGAATTGGCCCTTAACGCCCGCTTCGAAGTTCCACAGGTACTCCGGATCGTACTGCCGACGAGCTTCAGGCACACTTGGACCGGGATTGAATCCGCCCCCTTTGAAGCCACGAGATGCGGTGAGATACCCTCGCACACGCTCGTCCAGGTCGTGCTGCAGGGTAGCCGCTCCACCGAGCATGGTATAGTCGGGGCTAAACTCGGCTTGACGCGTGTCGTCGTACTTTGCATTGCGCTGCTCAACCCGCATTCCTGTCAGGAAGGACGTTCCCGTGGTAAGCGGCGTCTCTACCTGACCGAACGCGGCGCCGGTATTCGCACGGTAATCGCTCGAGATGAAATCATAGACCTCGTCGTCCGCTGACTCGGTCGTCGAGGTTTCCTCGGTGAGCCGCTGCGCAAAGAGCCCCCCTAACCAACGCCACGATTCGCCGTGAACGTAGGTAGGGTCATCGCTTGAAAGACGGACCTCCTCTGAAAGCACCCGCCGGGTGCGACCTGTATCAGAGAAGTAATCGTACGGCGCATACGGCTCCCAGAACGGATTGTTCCCCCAGTCTCCATCGAAGCTATACTCCTGCTCCGTTCGAGCCAGCACGGAGGTGCTCTCGAATTTGAGATCATCGCTCAACTTCGAGGTCGCTTTGAAAGAGGTCGCTCCAACGCTGGTGTCGTCCTCTCCCGGACGGTCGGATTGTGTCGTCAAACTATTATCGATCGCAAAAGCGTCGTAGCCGTTATTAGCCTGAGCACTCCACGCCGCCCAATCGAACCACAATGTCCCCGAAGGCTGATAGCGAAGCTTGAGGCGAACGACCGACTCATCGCGGCGATTTGTGTCATCGGCGCTAAGGAAGACATTGTCGCGAAACCCGTTACTCTGCGTGTTGAACGCGGAGAAACGGAGCTGAAGCTTCTGATTGGTGCCCGGCACGGCCCCACCAATGGCGATACCACCAGACGCGAGTTCGTCGTTTCCCGCCATCACCTGCACGGTGCCGGAGGTGTAGCGCGTGGGATCGTTTGATTTTACGTTCATAACCCCGGCAAGTGCGCTCGAGCCGAAGCGAATTCCTTGAGGACCACGCAAGACCTCCACCTGCTCGATGTCAAAGAGCGGTGTCACGATACCGAGCCCGCTAAAATCGATCCCATCGATGATGGTCGCCACTGAAGGGTTCGGGGCGCCTTCGTACTGTTCCAACTCCCCCACCCCGCGAAAGATAAAGAAACGCGGGCGAGTCGTACCTCCCGACCACGATACGCCCGGAATCGATTCGAGCTGATAGTCGATCGAGGTCTCACCCTTAACGGTCAGAGTTTCCTCCTCTACCACCGTCGTACTCTGCGGAACATCGAGCAGAGGCTCTACGAAGGGAGCTCCGTAGATAAAGAGCTCTGTCTTCGGTTTAGGCTGCTCATCCTCGAGCCGTTCCTCCTGCTGGGCAAAGCCCTGCGGGGACCATACGAATACACTAATCAGTAAAAGATGTGCGCAGGACGCACACACTTGGAATATGGAGCGCGCGCTCCAGAAGGTACAGTAGCTCATAGTCCTCTCCCTACGCCGGCATTATCCGTGTCAGGTTCGAAGGGTTTCGCTCGCGGTCGAGCGTCTCAGGCCGTGACAAACGTCAAAGTGGCCTCCCCCGGGTTGCAATGTGCTTCAGTATCTCAAAGCAGGTACCTAAATCAAGCGCCCAGGCTCACGATCCGTCGATCCGTTGGTCCGTTGGTCCGGGGTTACCCATCCGTTGGTCCGGGGTTACTTTATGTCCATCCGTTGGTCCGGGGTAAGGATCCGTTGGTCCGGGGTTACTTTATGAAGCAACTACCCATCCGTTGGTCCGGGG
>JBILFA010000132.1:0-9186 GCA_044351795.1 Bdellovibrionota bacterium
CGTAACCCGCTTGCATTATCTGTGTCAGAGCTTCTCTTGCAAGCTCAATATCGTTTGACTGTGCGACATTAAGAAGCGCTAGGAGATCTACTCGGTCTTGTAATCTAGAGATGTCATGGTGTGATACAACCTTCATTGCTATCAGGTGACCTAGCGCGGCAACTGGCAGCCACACTCCTGGAAGCACTTCAAGCTTTACGGATTTCTCGACAATCTGATGTTCAATGCCACACGAGCTACTTAAGATATCTAGGGGCAGTTCAGTGCCCCGAGATGAGGTTGCTATTAACCTCCAGCCCATCCGGCGAGTTGGTTCAGTGTGCATGATAACAAAAGGAGTAGTGTATCCCCTCGGTAACAAGAACATCTTGAGATTCTCGATCTCTTGCTCGGAACGGATCGCTACCACAACATCGATATCTTTGGTTGTGCGCGGCTCAGCGTAAACGCTCGCTGCCAATCCTCCAACTAGGCACCACGAGATGCTTGAGGCATGTAAGTCCTCTGCTATCCGCCTGATCTCTGTGAGGAAAAAACTCATAACCGATGGCGCCCTACACAATGTATGCTTCTGGTTGTCTGCGCTATTTTTTGCCCGTGCTACTGGCTCTTTTAGCGTTATGCATTCTTAAGACTACTAGCGCCATTTCTTGGACTACCGATCCACACATTAAGATGTCGCCGTACAGCATCCTCGTCAGCATCGGGGTTTTCACGGATAAATCGCTGTCGGACAAGTTCGTACCCTAGCTCCATAAGCTCAAGCGCCATGTGGAGTCCCTCGACTTTTGGTTGAGTCAGCGTACTTATCTGCGCGGTGTCGGCATTACCATCGGCCATAACCAACAGGATACCATGACGGCAGTCCAATGAACACTGGCCTTAAGCCACCGTCGCTTAGTCCGATCACCTAGTCCGGGTTACCTAGTCCGCCCCCCCCAACCATTTCTCCCAACCATTTCTCTCAGTCTCCGCGCGCAGGCAACTTAAAGAGCAGTTTGCCGAACTAAGCAGTAGCTACTGAGTTGAGAGCTGTGCGCTAGTACGCGGACGCTCGAAGTGTATCGTATGTGGGGCTTGTACCCGAGGAATCTGCATGCCGTATCATCCACGAATAGAGTGTGAGGACGTCGCCTCATTTCAGACCACACGGACCCGTAACTCCGAACTCTGGTTCGTCAATAACCCTGATCTCGAGGAAGCTATCCTAGGCTACGCTGCTCGTTACGCCACCCGCTACGAGGCAAAGATATATGCCCTTGCTATAGAAGGTAGCCACATTCAGAACGTCTCGCTCTTTCCCAAGGCCAACCGAGCCCATTTCATGCGAGATTTTAACTCATTGGTAGCTCGAGCCGTCCCGCGTTACCAGCCTGAGTATCCAGGTGGACCCCTCTGGGCCCGCCGCTACTCTGCAGAGCATCTTCCGGGAGATGCTGACATCGAGGACCGCTTCTTCTACACCGTCTTACAGCCGGTAAACGACGGACTTGTCGATGATATAAAAGACTACCCCGACTACAACTGCTTCGAGGATGCAATTCATGGCAGAGCGCGCCGGTATCGGGTCGTCAAATGGAAGGAATACAACGATGCACGACGTTGGAACCCTTCAGTGCCTATCGAGAACTTTACTGAGCTGTGCACTCTTAAGTACGACAGGCTCCCCGGCTACGAGAACCTCTCTCAGGCACAGTACGTGTCTATGATGCGTAAAAAGTTGAAGGCACGAACCGCTGAGGTACTAAAGGCCCGTGACGGCAAGCCATCCCTTGGTGCCGCGCGCCTCAAGGAGATAAAGCCAGGTGCCAGGCCCAAGAACACCAAGACCAGTGGACCGAAGGATCACAGACCACGGATTTTATCGAAGAACCCCGAAAGACGCTCTGCTGGAGAGGCGTGGTACTTTTCCATCTACTTCAAGTACAGAGAACGCTCCAAACGATACCGCTCAGGCGAGACAGACGTCGAATTTCCCAAGGGTACCTACAAACCACCCCTCTTTACCGTCGCCTTTTGCGGTGGGATTTCCTGACGATACGGGATAGGTGTATCTAAAGTAGATCAGAAGCCGGTTTACGCCCGGCAGACCCCACTCCTACGCAGTCATATCACCATAAACAGCCTGTAGTACGCCCCTGCTAGGGACCGCTTGCTCCGTCTCTCGAACAAATAAAACTGCACTATGCTCCTCGCTGAGCTACCGTCCCGCGCGCTCACTGAGAGAAATAGGGGGGCTGCCCTCTGTTGCTCGCCTAGATACCACCTCGCGCGACCACTGAGAGAAATAGGGGGGGGAAATAGGGGGGCTCAAAATGTCGCCCGCAGACTTTCGGCAGTAGTGGACTAATCGGCAATCCGAACTTTTCACACAAATCCGCAGTTATCCACAGGTTACCAGTCTCCCCCACACCCCCTCCCGGCTCTTCGAGCCGGAGGAACAGCCACTACTGCTGATTGAATAGGAAGTGTTTAAAAAAGGGGGGAATTGACATTAGCCTACGAGAATCCAGCGGCCTTACTAGCCGAACAGCAGGGACTTCAAGAGCATAACACCTCCGAACGCCCCTGGACCCATTGCCGCCCACGTCGCCATATTAGGAAGCCTGAGATAGCGGTTGCTGAGGGTTGTCATTCCGTCTCTCGCCTCTTCAAGTTTATCATCGAAGAACTTGTCCCCTGCAAATTTGTCGATGTCTTGCATGGTCTTTTGCTTATGACACCCAGCATAGGCATCCTTAGCTGCGTCTCGCACTCTACCAACCACCCAGAAGACAGAGAAAGTATCCTTGCTCTCAATCCAATTTAAGGTGGTCCAGTCAGTCCTGAAAACACCCTTCAAGAACTTATCTACCAGTGGAATCTGGGGAATCGACGGTAAGGGGTTGATAGAGAGGATATTGTGATAAAGCGCCGCCGTCCAGGCAAGCTTATCACAGTAAGCCTTCGCATTGAGTGCGCGGTCCATTGGCTTGTTCAGAGCATCTTTTACTTCAGTCTGCAGTGCGATGGTGGACGCCATGCTAACGACGAGGTTAGCTACACCTACTGCTGAAAGGGCCAGTAGCGGCGAGGCCCCGACGAATGATGACAATGAAGCTAGTATCGGCGTATCCCCCAGGCCCCCCCCCTGCATCCTGGTGGTTATCGCGAGGGCTGACACGGCCCAGGTTGCCACGTTGGAGACCATCATCAAGCTAAACGCCTTCCCAGAGTACAACGATTTGGTTCGAAACTCCCTCTCTCCGGTATCCGCAGCATCGCCGGTTTCTTGTGATGTTCCCCTCTTTCGCTGGGCAATCACACTTGGCTCATCTATCGCTAATTTGAACTTAATATGTCCATCTACGCCCTCTACCTGTGTTGCAAACCAACGGGCAGTCTCGAACCAGTCCTTTACACTACTCAGTTTTGTTACATCCTGCTCGAGCCACTCATTGGATATCGGGCATTCACGGTTTCCCCCGTCTCTTCCTGCTCTCTCTTTGGTGCGAACACCAGGATCCTTTGTCGGGGATATGCTCACATCAAGTGCGTTCGAATACGAGACACTCGCTCCAGATGACTGCGCCTGCTGGTCTTTGTTGTTATTATTACTAGGGCTTTTTCCGGCTAACATATCCCGTCCTGCTTTTTGACTAAAAGTGCGTTGCTATTTCCCAACCTTCAAAAAAGACAGACGCAAATAGTCATCCTTCTGCACGGCCTTTGCTTTGATCTTCCCCACGTTTAAACTCTGCGCTCGTCTAAAAATCACCCGGGCCTCCTACAAACCCTTCTCCAGGTCCAAACCTGGAGATATAGTAGCCTGAGGAAAACTTGTCGTTGTACCGATAACGATCTCCTTACTCTCCGCATTGTACTGCACCGCGAAATACCGACCCGCTACATCCCTCTCGGCACACATCACCGTAATGCTTGGACAAGGCTCCATTGGATTGCTTCGAGCCAACAAGATAGAGAGCACAGCTTCTCTGACATTATTAACCTTGTGACTTGGATATTTATCATTAAAAAGTCCAATCTGCCCAATGTCCGATTTATGGATCAGCCCCTTGACGAAGGGGCTACTCGAAGTCTGTGCCTCTACTGTAAAAGCCCAGTAACTCGAAGGAGCGGCTTCCTTTAAAGCAGGGTCATTACGCATACTCGAGTCATCTAGGACGAAATCGAGGCCACTTTCCTTACACAATCTCTCCAACTTCTCGAGGCTCAAACCTCCAGGCACTAGGATCGCTTGATGGGTAGCTGCTATTGGATTCCCGTCCGCTGAGATCGGGCATACTCCTCGCAAGAGTTCGGGCGTTAGGCGGGGTGGCAATTCACTCGCCGGCGCAACTTCTTCCTGAAAGACCATCTTCCACTCCTTTACTCCCAGGAACTGATGGGGAAGGCTCTGCCGCGCTTGGTCCTCGCTAAGAGAATGCTGGTCAGGACTGCCTTCCACTCCTGTATTGATCTCCCTCTTCGCCTCTGCCGTGGAGGCATGTCCAGCCGCTTCTGGGGAGCTTTCGCGTATGATTGGCGGATTACCTACTGGCTCTCGCAGAGCTCGGACTGGGACTGGTTCGCTTGTTTTATCCCCGAGATATTCATTTACACCCCACATGCCTGCTGCTAGGCCCACAAGAGCCCCAAGGGTTTTAAAGGGAAACCCTCCAGAAAAAGATCCAGCAAGACTCGGAAAACTCGCACTTGTCAGAGATTTGTACGGTTCCTCCTGAGCAGGAGCTTCGGCATCCTCGTTTACTTCTTCTTGTGATGTTGGCGATGTCATCAACGCACTCGCAAGCCTTAAAAAATTCTCCTTCCTGTTATGGCATTAACGCACGCATGCGTCGCACAGAAAGGTCCAATATTTTCCCAAAAAATGCAGCAACTCACTCGTACTGCTTTATGAGGAACTCCTGTCGCTGCAGGATCCAGGAACCTGCCCAGCACATCCCTCACATGTTCCACCGACACCCTCCCCTATCGCGGAACTCGAGTAATCGTTTAGGTCATCTCACACGAAGAGCCCCCTCAATATGGCTACGGCACCGATCGCAGCGTGAAGGATATCTTTGCGCTACTTCTTGTTGATATCACTCTTGAGGTGAGTATCTCCCTCACCGAATAAAATGTTCTCCGAAGCCCCAAGACCTTCACTGGCGGCACGCGTTAATGTAGGAGCGTGAAAATTCCTCTCGTAAAAGTTACTAAACCCGTCTTCGTGGGTTTTTTCCGTTTGTCCGACAGAGGTGAGGAATCCTCCACCCTCCGCTGCGTATCCCAACGTGCTTGAGGGCGCATTGCGTTGAGCAACAGCTTTTCCATTCACCGACCGATAGCCATCGAGCTCTCCCAACATACCCATACCCTTCATGTCGCTAGGCTTCGTCCCTGGCGATAGCGCACCCGAGTTCATTCCCGCTACGCCTGCCATGCCTGAGGCGTGCGCTGCAAACTGATTGCGTGCTTCCCAAGCAACCATCTGCGCATTCTGCTCAGCTCCGCGACTCACGTTATTGCCATACTGCTGGTGAGCAGCCTGCCTCAAATTAGCACCAGTTTCCGTGCCACTAAGCTTAGCCGATTCAACGGCCGACCATGCAGAAGCATCTTGCTTCTTGGCTTGATTGACATAGTCTGCACCTGCCAGCCCCTGAGAACTGAGACCGGTCACACCGTTAAGTATTGTTTTTCCCCAAGCTGCAAGAGGGCCTTGACTATTGCCTCTCGAGCTGCCTCCAAGAGTTGTACCTGCAGCATCGATACCGGAGCCGAGTGCACCCTCACCAGACTTTAGAGCCTTTTCCCCATAGTTTACTGCAGCATGAATCCCGTCTGCGTTGGCACTGATAACTGCTGACTTTTGTCCTACGGCCGTCCTCTCGAGACCCGCCTTAGCGCCCCGGTGCTGCTCATCAAGCGCCGCCTTCTCTGCCCCAAAAGCCCGTTGAGCGAAGCTCGGAGACTCGGGTTTCTCGTCAATCGACTGCCGCATCCCCTTAGCATAAGCCGCCTGACCGACTGATCCGGAATTACTGGTAGCAGCCGCAGCCACCTGATGCTGATAACCCGTACTCGCAGCCCTACCAGCCTCCCCAGCAACGCTCCCGATAGCGCTATTGAGCATGCTAGCAGCACCGGCCTTCGCACCCAGCACGAGCTGTCCGGTAACCGCAGGCACTGCGAAATAGAGCGCTGCCATGATGTAGATGTAGTAACCGTTGGCGAGATCGAGATCGGCGCTCGCACTTAAAATCAGTAGCTTGTCGAGCAGATACCAGGCCTTCTCATCGTCCTGATCGCTGAGCCCTTGACCACCACAGGTCTCTGAGTCGGGGCCGTTGATGGAGCACACGTCTGGAACTTGACACAGTTCGGACAAGCGAGAATCCGTTAAGGAGCTTCCTGCGCTATTATTGCTACACCCTACTCCGATACCGCCAGCGTTCTCTGCCATACGAATTAACATGTTCGCAGTGCTTCCCATGGAGGTACTGTTACCGATCATAGCCCATACGCTACGCTCGAGAACCATCACTACGGCAAACCCTACGTCCCACAGCTTGACCCAGGCGAAGAACGAAATCCATGTGAGGAAGGTTTTATAGTAACCGGGAAGAACCATTACCATCGCGGCGAATGGATAGGCGACAACGAGAAAGTACACGAGGATGCCTTGCATGTGCGGCATCAGAACGGCCCAGTTGTACAGCTCTTGGTACTTAGACTTGGAGCCCATCGTACGCACATGGGCTTCTGAGAAGCTACGCGACTGCTCCGAGGGCGCGAAGCGTTGATTCGTCTCTGTGATCTGAGGCGCGAACATCAGCTCGTTACGCAAGAGATACACCATGGTCAGATGCTTCACGAAAGCGTTCATCTGAGCCGGGGTTGCGTATCCTTGCCCTTTGTTTAGTCGAATGTCCCAGCCATAGAAGAGGGTTTTTAGAAACTGATTGCGAGTGAGTCCGTTAGGAGAGCTACGGACGAGCTGCCAGTAGGAGTGCCCCGCTTCGAAACGCAACTGTTGGACAAGCGTATAAAGGTAATCTGAACACACGACGGATTCAGTTCTACCGGTTTCTGCAAACCCTTCGGGATTTACCGGATCGAATTTGCTCGAAAACCGCCCGAACTGACCAGGGTCCGTGCCCTCCGTAAATATACGGCCAAGAGAGCGAGGGGTTTGAATCGCTGTGGTATCAAGCCCCGCTTGAAACTTGCTGAAATCTCCAAGGCTAGTTGCGGTAACGTTTCCATCGTTACCGACCATGACTGAAGCCACCCTCTCTGCTCCATACGCCGAGCCGGCGGCACTATATTTACCTGAGTCGATACCCTTCTTGAAGGAATCACCACACTCTGAGGCGAGGAAGGTAACGAATGCATCACGAAAGTCTGGGTTTCGTGCCGTAACTCCCACGATATTCTCAACCATTCCCCATTTGAGAGAAGACAAGAGGTACCACGGGCCTTCGGCCTTACCTTCGTCGGGTGCTAGGTTACTGTTTGCGGATCCGTCCCCCTTATGCCGATACACTCCCAGCCATTCAATAAGCAGGTTGGAGGTGGCACTGAACAGCTCATCCAGAAAGACCATGGGCATCGCAACTTCGTACATGCGTTGTGGTCCGTTACGTCCATTGACTGTCAGCCCTCTACTTGCGACTGACTCGGTGTTTGTGAGGCCGACCTCGGCGTTTCGCCAGACATCGGTCATATCCTGGGCTTCATTCGCAACGACCCAGTTAACCCCTTGAACTTGAGTTGTGGTTCCGATTAGAAAGCCGTAAATGGCTGGTCCGAGCATGAACCACACATAACTCCTCATCGGCATATTGATGGCTACGCCTACGAGAGCTCCCAAAGCAGCACACGCGTAGAGCAAAGGAGCCCACAACCCGAACTTGGTCGTTGTGATGTAGTGCAGAACATCTGAGTGGGTCACATAACCAATGTTCGCCCACGCAGCAGCGATCTGGGTAAACTGGCTACCTGGGCAGGAGTCAGTATCGCACGAGGTGACAGCACTACCTTGCACACCAAAGGCAACCCAATCTGAAACCATCGAGAGCAGGGATCCCGAACCTTCTGCATATGCCGACACAGCGGAGCTAACTGCAGTAATAACGATCTGGAGAAGAGACATAACTAACTCCATACACCCGACTTATCTACTCTGCCCACCATTTTCTGTCGCGCCAAGGCGTGAGCTGCTCGAGCCGGACGGTCTGAGGAATCCTCCAGCCCCAGATTCTCCCTGTGCAACCCTCGCAAGAAACAGTGAGAACTTCTCCCAGGACGCGCGATTATTTGCCAATTCCTGATCGAGATTCATACCTGACAGGTTTCTGGTAAAAAGTTCGTCCACAAGATTGTCGAGGGCGGCATCTGTCGCAAAGCGCTTCGACAGAAGGTACAGGGTTCGATATGTATGTAACGTCCTAGACCGGGCGATAATGAAAGCCATGTGCAGAACCAGGCGATTTCTCAGACAACCTTTGCTCCTTCCGCAATCATTGAGATTGTTGTCGTTGCCCCCTGATCCTGAACCGCCATCGCGGCTCGTTGGGATATCATCCCGGGACAAATCCAAGTCATCACACCTCAACTGACTAGACTTCTTCGATTTCTTGACCAATTGGAACAACTGATCGACCAAACTCATCGTAATCGGAATATCTGGAGCGCTGGTGTACTCCCATGGATCGCTGCCGTCTGGATTTTGTTGGCCGATTCCTTCATACGTTGCTGCTGTGAATTTATTACCGACCCTTCGGTTGGCATTCGGATTGTCCTTCGCAAACTGACAGTACTGGTACAGCAGCTTATTGATACTCTCCCATACGACCTGCACCTCGTTCCAATTCTCGCGCGCAACCCCCCTACGCTCCTCTTTTGCCTCGGGAGCTATAAAGTTCATGTTCAAGGTGCGTAGCCACGTCTTTGAGGCATTCTTTCCTTCCATGCCCTGCAGTTCGATCTCTACATCTCCAATCAGCTTGACGAATTCCGTCTTGAGCTTATCCAAATCCTGATTGGAGTACGCTGCAGAGCCGCCGGCTGCTGCATTCTGCTGATTTAAATCCTCGGTCTTCAGAAAAAGGAGGTCACTCAGCTTTCTCTTGGTCTCTTGCTCCGTAGTCGGAGAGTTCTCAGTGGGCAGGCCTTTTAGGTCATACGCCTTGGCCTGAG
>JBILFA010000021.1:0-40831 GCA_044351795.1 Bdellovibrionota bacterium
CCCCTCCTGACCCGCCTTAAATTCTGTAGAATCTCCGACAGCCGCAAACAAAGCAGCAGGCCAGGTCTTCGCCTGTTCGTCCTTGAAGGCCTCTTTCATCCTCTGGATGTAGGCCTCCTTCATCTTTCCGGTATCATCGGTTAACTCAAGCAGCTTCAACTGGTAATCCTGCGTCTGCATGGTGTTCGCCATGACGTTGGACACTGCATTGAGCCCGCCCATGTAGCCCGTTGCAGCTCCATTCTCGACCATCATGTAGGTCTGAAAGAGGACAGGAACCTTTGCGGTTACCATCTCCTTGAACATATTTTTCAGAGCATCGGAGTCAGAGAGCTGTTGAAAACCCTTGAGCGGGGGCAGCACCATATTTACGCTGGAGCGGTTGTTCTTTCCCAGATCGGGGATCCTGTTTTCACCCCCAAAGTATTTTTTCGCCTCATCGATCTTAGCAGAATCTGCGAAAGACTGCTCGCCGGGGAGCGGAGGGAGATCCAAAACACGACCTAGAGAATTATCTGTTCCGTACTTACCAACTTGACCTACAGAGCGGCGCACGAAACTTCGCATGATGTTTCGAACGATTGTGTCTTGGCTGTCAGTATAATACTCCTGCATGCCGATAGGAGTCTGGGCAGAGGCAACGTCAAGCTGACCTAGCTGTAGGAAGGCGGTCATGACCAGCAACGGTTTCAAAAATGGTGCCCGTATCTTGCTCATCTTCTTTACAATGCTGCCTCTCACTACCGGCCTCCCTTCATCAAGCGAATGACCTTCTCGATCTCTTCGGGCGTCCTGAGCCCATCTAACCTGTACCTTTCCTTGGTTGTCGGGGCCACGAACACAAATGTCGGATACCTATGTATCCTCAGATCGAGGGCAAGTGCTTCTCCATTAAGGATCGGAAATGGGAACGAGGTGGCCGCAGCTACCTTTTTTAGTCCTGGGTTTGCGTAACTCCGCCGAGTTAGCCCAAGAAGCGAGGTGTCGCGGTCTTCCTTGAATTTAGCGAGGATCTGTCGAAGCGGGGTTGTTAAGTCCTTGATCTTTGGATCGTTTTCGTCAAAGAACACCAACAAACGAACCTTACCCGCTGGATCTACTGGTATTTCACCCTCCTCGATCCCCTGTCCCGTGGATCCTGGCTTAACCTGCCAACTATCCTCTGCTCCTGTCTGCTCCGCCCCTTTCAGGGCCTTCTCGAGATCCATCTTTTTCTGGAGCTCCTCGCGACGGACCTTCTCCATGTACTCGCGCACCTCGAGCCTCGTCGGATCGATCTCCTTATTGGCGTCGACCTCTTGCGATTGGCGAATTCCCAGCGCTTCGGCGGCAAGGAGTCGGTAATCAGTGACTTTCGAGACGACCTTCTGAGTTTCGGTATCGTGGCGGGCTAGGGCAACGGCGTACTTGAACGCAAGCTCTTTGTCGCCGCTGTTCATCGCGGCGATCAGCCCTTTCATCTCAGGCGGAGCGTCCTTCTGGGCTTGAATCGGTCGCTCTTCATCCGGAGCGCCGTACTGAGCGATTATCTGTTCACGCGACAGAGGCTGAGAAGAGTCTGAATTCTGCGGTTTTTCCTCGGTTCTTTCGATATTCTTAGCGACGTCCTGCGACTTCCCTGCGACTTGCTGCTGGATCTGATCTTCGATCGCCTTCTCCTCTCCTTCCAACTGTTTGACCTGATCAATCGAGAGGGGATAATCACGATACTCGATCTGCGAGGAGGAATTCGCTTTGGGTGAAGTCTTCCAGTTAGTAGCCTCTCCCTGCCCCCAAAAGCCTTTGAGGTTATCTGCAGCAGCCGGGACTGCTGCAAACGCAAGGATGACACTCGCAGCCGCCAGGGCTATCAGAGGACTCAATTGAAGACGGGGCTCGAGGTTAGGCACGCTGGACTCCAAAATGGTGGTCTATAGAGGTTATGTCACCTCGGCACCGCTGTGATACCTAAGCTGTCGGTTTCGTGACAAAAAAGTGATATTTCACCCTGTTTTCAGGTGTTTATTTCAGATCTCATGAGATCTCTTAGGAGCGTTCTGGATTTGTGGCTCTACGTGAGTGGTCTGGCGTGATGTGCGGGGGCTTCTCTGCGTCACATCGCCGCTGTGGATGCCGGCTATGCCTCGGGTGGTGAACACTTGCAGTCGTACTTAGCCAAACAATTCGGGCTCATCGTGGAATCGAGTGGGTAATAACGAGCACAGAGACAACGTAAGCGCTTGTTTTTTTGCCTATCAATTGCACCTTTCCACGTGAACGCGGCTCGTGCACGTAAACGTGAACGTACCCGAGGTAGCACCTTTTTCCCGCCCGGCCGAAATAAAAGTGGATTCCACAATGAGGCTGCTGATTGTGCCTTGAGCCACGAGTTAGCGCTGGCTCAAGCACCTAAGTGAACAAAGAGTACAGAGAGGTCAGCGAGGGGGTGTCATACCGGGTTTTCTATGCTCCTCACCCTCGCTGCACTCCCGCTCTCTTTGTATTCCCCCTTCTTGTTTGCATAACCCCGCTCAAGGGTTGGGCCGCACTACCCACTCGATTTCCTGAAGAGCCACATTTCGGTTAAGTGCAGATAGGCATCAACCCTATCCCACCATGCCGTCATCGTCGTCATCATCAGAGCCTGCGTCACCCTTCGATGTCTCAGGGGCCTTTGAAGGATCGGTCACCCCACGCCTGAGCAGCGACGCAGCACGCGGGGGCTCGAAGCCCGCTCGGTGCCACTCTACGGCGACAGCCGGGGCGATCCCTTCCCGGATCCAACGTACAGCGGTCTCGGGCTCGAAACCTACTCGACGCCAGCTCGCTGCGAGTGGTGCACCGTTTATGCCAGCCTGACTCCACTCAATGAGATCCTCGGGTGAAAATGCATAGGCGCGCCAATAACCAGCTGCTACGGCAGGGATCTTTCTGCTGATCCACAGCTCAGCTTCATCACGAGGTATTTCGGCTAGTTCGTAGGTAAATTCCTTCGAGTACACGTTCAGAAGGACATTGCAGTCGTGAATACGGGAGCGAAAGTCACCAGGGATGAGGATCGCCTCCCTTCTCATCGTCTCACACTGCGCCTCATCGTACTCGGAGGTTGTCGAGAAGATTGCAACAAACTGATTAGCCAGATCGAACTGCGCCTTTGCAACGGGATACTCACGAGCTGCGGCATCGGCCAGCTCGCGCGCGTTGAGGCTACCGTAGGTGCTGTAGAGGCTCTCAACATACGATAGGCGAACCGACGCAGAGCGGAAAACCGCTGCCGCTAAGAGCCTCGTCGCATCCCTGTCTCGCGGGAGCTGCTTGATGTGCAACGCGTCCTCGACTTGCGGGAGTGTGAACACAAGGTCCTTCTTGAGGTCTCGCAGGAACCCCATAGCCGATATCGCATCGAAGGTCTCTGGCGCGGACCATGCGGTTGCAAGGATCGGTATCTCTCTCAGCAGGTCGTTGGTCCAAAGCTCTATCTTGTCGAAGGCGCGGTGGGCAGTCTCGAGGTATCCCGTAGGAAGGATCGCAGCGCCCATCTTCGAGAGCGCTCCCTCGAAAACTATCTGCCCGTAAAATCCGGCTCGTAGAAACGTCAGGAATTCAGTTGTTAGGTGAACGTCTTTGTTAAAGGCAGCCATAATCCTTTGCGCTAAAACCGGAGGTAACCACAGGGGCACGCTACGGACTATTCTCCGCTCCCGCCTCTCTATGTCGGTTATGGACGGTCGTAACATTACTGTTGCATGCAGATACGTACCCGGCAATGGGGGAAGAGTGTGCATCCTAGGGGTGTAGGGGGCGTGGCACGAAGTCTGCAGGTGCATGTAAGGCTGCATGTAAGGCGCGGCGCCTATACAGCGCTATGCCGCCAAGCTGTTCAGGCTCCCACACCTTGACCCGCTCGTAGCGCTCGCTAAACCAACTCTCCTGCTCGGCTTGCATCAGCCCCATTCGAGCACGAGCTCCGATGACCCATGCCGGTTGGAAGCGCTCAATCGTGTCTCGTAACCAGGGAGCTAGCAGGTGCAGGTCGGCGTACGGCCCGACGCGCGATCTCGCATCCGCTATAATCTCACTCACGGCGGGAGAAACCAGTCCACAGGAATCGATCACCGAGGCGTGCATCACGCCGTATCCCAGAATCCCCGTTTCTCCGAGCAACACCGATTCATGCGGAGCGATCGTAGCCCCGTACTCTGAAACGATCGCTCGATAGGCGTTCTCGCGCTGCAAGACTGGGTCCGGGCTCCCTACCCGTTGCGTGAGGTCGAAACCGAGAAGAAGGAGGACCGCTCCCAAGGCACAGGCACGCCGAAGGGGCACTGTGCGCCCTGTGAAGGCTCGGCGCACGCCCTCTACACCGAACGTGAGGAAGAGCAGCCACAACGGCCCGAAGTACCAGAAAAAAAGCGGCTTCACCCCTGAAGCTATAATTCCTCCGGCATATAGGACACCCCACACTAGGAACGGTCGAAGTGTAGCTTCGTGAGAAACCTCGCGCTTAGCCTCATAGGTCGCTTCGCGCGCAAGCAACACAAGCCCCGCCACCCCGACACACAGCACGAGCGCATCGACAGGGGTTTGCGAGAGCGCTTCGAAGAAGAACAGGATATTCTTCCCAATCGAAGCGGGATACAGAAGCCTCTTCGCTGCAACCGAGTGCGGCCACACCTCGCCGTAGGTGAGGAATCCCACCGTGAGCACCGGCATCAGAAGTGCGCCGTAGAGCGGGATCGCCTTGAACGCCGAACGAAGCGCGAGTCGCGGCGGCATTGCGACGAGCCCCGCCAGGATCACCAACACTCCATCGGGCCGGAGTAAGGTTGCAACGAGGCCGAACACCGTACCGAGCAACACTCGCCGCGCGCCGAAACAGAACAGCCCGACCCCTACTACCGCCGTATACAGCGAGGTCTCCATGCCCGAGAACGACACCACAGCCAGGGGATAATACAGAACGAGAGCGACCGCCCAGAGGGCACGAACTACGATCGTAGCGTCACGCGGAACCGCAACAAGGAAGAGTGCGCCGGATACGGCTGCAGCCAGCACACCTCCGACGATCGACGCTACCTCGATATCGCACCCGAGCGTTGCGGCGAGCGCCAGGAGCGCTGCCCATAGTGGCGTCGTTGTGCCGAGGACCCACTCCCCCACATTATACAGGAGTCCATTTCCAGCGATCAGGTTCGCTGCATAGCGGTAGGTGATGTAGGCATCATCTATCGGCGGTCGCCGCCACAGCGAGGAGATACTCATCGCAACAATTAAGACGAAGCTAAGGAGCACAAACTCCTTCCTAGGTGATTGCCGAAACCGAATCATGGCAGGAGTGTACGGGCCAAGCTCGTTTGGAGAAAGAAGCGAATTTGGGGGGACGATATGCGGCTGAGAGCATTCTGGCTTATCGAGTTTTCGAGTGGATAGCTTTGGTGCTATCCAGAATGGGCGATTTATATCTCAAAACAAGGGGCTATGTTTTCTCAGCGCTCGCTACCACCAACTCGATTCCACGATGAGCCGGCATTCTTAACCTTGCCACCCCGTACCCAGTACGAATCGGTTCGTAACAGCTCAAAGTAGAGCAGGCTAGCTGCTTTTAAGGTTTCTCGTACCCTACGAGTGCGCCGCACCGGCGAAAACCCACCATAACCATTATTCAAGTTGTTCTGTCTTATGGCGGAGGAAGGAACCTTCTAAGGAAGGGCCGTACCCGTTAGGAGCTCTCTGGCTGACGTCCATGTTCGGACGTTCAGGGGGAGCTCGTTGAGTCACCAGCGAAGGAAAGGACAACACCATGCTGGTACTAACTAGGAAAGTTGGCGAGCGGATAATCATCGGGGACGATATTGTCATTACCGTCACAAAGATCCAAGGAAACAGGATCCAGGTGGCAATTGAGGCTCCCGCGAATAAAAAAATCATTCGCGGCGAGACATCAGGCGATGGACAGCCGAAAACGTCCGCTTAACCCTTTTACGGCTTCAAAAGGCTTCGGGGAGACAATCACATGATTGCGCTCCCCGAAGCTGATTTTGAGTTTTACGAAGGGATTTTCGTTTGGTTTTTTTCCATATCGAAGGTTCTTTCCTTGCCATCCATTTTAGGAACAACGTGCTTCGATCGCTAAGGAAGAAGCCAAGCTGACATCACTGTGCCGTTTGTTCTCCTCCTCAGCAAACGTTGATCAGTAGGCTAGCTTTTTGGTCAATTAACGCAGAGGCGCGGAAAACGCGGGGGGCGCAGCCACGTATCGCTCGCATCAAGCGATTCTCCTCATGTCGGCTGCTCTCGCGCACTAGATCCCGTGAGTATCGCTTCAATGAATGGTGCGAGGGCGCCTCGCCCGAGCATCTATTCGATTGGTTTGTTCTCCTTTTAATTCTGGAGTTTACCGCTGTGCTGCGCAACTTTTGCGTCGATTCTCCGATCACTTATTTGGACCGCAAAGGACACAAAGATATGACTCCAAATGAAGTTTCGAAGGTCATTGTTGACGCCGCACTGAAGGTGCATACCGCTCTCGGCGCTGGCATGCTCGAAGAGACCTACAAGGTGTGCTTGAAGCACGAATTGCAACAGCGCCAAAACTACAGGTTCTCTCCGAGGTTGCAATGCCGGTCACCTATAGCAGCGCCACTCTTGATATCGGCTACAGAATCGACCTGCTCGTCGAGCGCTCCGTAATCGTCGAACTTAAATCCGTCGCCCAGCTCCTTCCGATTCACAAAGCCCAGTTGCTCACCTATCTTAAGCTAAGCCGGGTGTCCCTGGGACTGCTGCTGAACTTCAATTCAGTCCACCTCAAAGACGGCATCATCCGCTTGATCAGTTCCTGATTCTTTGTGTCCTTTGCTTTGTGGTCCAAAAAAATGCCTGCCTTACGGGGAAGGAGAACCTAGCAATGTCCATCCTGCAGTCTCCGCGTTTTCCGCGCCTCTGCGTTACTTAACCAAAATATTCGGACACGGAAGAACTTAGTTGCTTACCGAACGAGGCATGGTTTGCATCCTGTGGAGATCAAAAGCGTGGACGGGACTGTTGCCCGTCTCGCAATCGTTGGAGCGGGGGATCACGCCACCGCCCCTCGCCCCTTCTCATCATCCTCATCATCGACGATCGTCATATCCATCGACCGTATCAGATTCGATGCAGCAAAAGGTGGGAGCGCTGGCGCTGGACGATTCCATGTAACGATACTTAAGTTCTCTTCAGCTCGCGTCACGGCAACGTAGAGAAGATTTCGCCCCAAGTCGTCGTTCGGATAGGCCCGCCCCGATGGATTCCACAAAAGAACCGAGAAGAACTCGAGCCCCTTCACCTGCCTCACATCGGTCACTAAGATCCCCTCCTCGAACGAAAAGGATGTGGCATCACCGAGACGAACGCGGGGGCCAAAGGTAGGCTTGAGCATCTGATAGGCGAACTTTGCATCCTGTGGAGTGGCGCAGATAACGGTCGCGATCCGATTTGGATACAGCTCTCCTGCCTTCGTGAGCCACTTGAGCGCGCATTCGATACCGCCAGATTCATCTCTGCACATGAACCAGATCGGAGTACGGCCGGGCCGCCCGCTCTTCACGATGCTTCTCTTCTGAATGTAATCGGCCAGCCGCATGATCGGGAGGGTCGAGCGGTGGCTAACTTCGAGCGAGACGTAGCGGGATTTCGCAGGATCAAAGTTCCAATATCTTTGCAGCGCCTCCCATCCAGGGAACGCTTGGGCGCGATCGAGGTTCTGCGACACATCTCCCACGAGGGTGAGATCTTTAGGCTCTTTGACGGAACCGATCAGGGTTGCAAGCTCCACCGGCGAGAGATCCTGAACCTCATCGACAACGATGTGCCCATACGTTCCGGTGAGTCCCTGCTCGTTGATAACGCACCCCGTCAGGCGCTGATAGATGCGCAGCAAAAGGGCGTCGTCGTTCCAATCGAGCACCCCTGCCTCGAAATCCTCGCGGGTGTGTTGGAGTGCGCGACTGACTGCACTCTCAGTAAGCCTCTTGCGAGGATCACTTCGCACGATGGCCTCGGCATTCGACAAGATATCGAGGAGCTTCGTTTGGAGATCGTCGAACCCGACACGCTCGTCTGCACCTACCCGCTTTGGGATGGCGGAATCAATCGCTGTTAAGATGGCGATTGAGCGTTTGACCTCGGCGAACTCCAAGGGGCACTGCCCCACAGGACGGCGTGCGGAGAACTCCTTGCCCTTGAAGAGGGCGCGAAAGCCGCGGCTCGCCCACTCGTGGTAGGTCCGCACCGATACTCCTCGCAAACCGGCTGCCGGAAGGGAGTTCTCGATGTACGCCCTCAGAGAGGGACTCAACACGACGACCGTAGCCTCGTGCGGCTGTAGCGGAGAGTTGTCCTTATGAAGGAGCCACGCCAGGCGGTGCATAGCGACTGTTGTCTTGCCTGATCCGGCTATGCCTTGAATGAGGATCGCCGTATCCGCGTCGACCGTAATCGAACGAAACTGCTCAGCAGTAATCAATGCCAGGATCTCTGGAAGCGCGCCGTCGCTTCCGCGGCGCCCCTTGCTCCTACCGCTTTTGCGTTGCCAACACGCCTCCTTGGGATTCCAGACGAAAGCACCGTGTCGATTCTCAACGGTGTCGAGCTCCCCCTTGGAGATCTCAATCCGGTTTCGCACGAGAACGTGACCCATGCGTTCCCTTCCTAAGATCTCCTCGCAATACTCGTCACCCTCTTTGTATTCGTAGTAGAGCTTCGATATAGGGGCGCGTCGCCAATCGATGATGCGACAATCGGTGTTCGCGGCGAACCCTAACTTGTACTCGATATGGGTGGTGGCTCCAGAGGGCTGCTCCTCTTCGAGCTCGATGCGGGCGAAGTAGGGGTTTTCGATCTGCTTGGTGAGGGTTTCAAGCTCTTCGCGCTTAGAATCCTTCAAGCCGTGAGAGACCGCCTCATCAGAGGCGAGCAGGGCTTTATCTTCAAGCCGACGGGTGTGCATGATCTCGGATGTAATGGCGCGAGCGCGCTCATTCTCGGTGCGTAAACGTGCTTGAGTCCGGGTGAGCTGGCTCTCGAGGGAGGTACGAACTGCCGCGAATATCTTTTCCTCTTGGGAGAGGCTCTCACGTTCTTCAGGGGAGATACTCATTAAAATCGACCATCTGAAACTACATCACACCTAATGCGGCTCGAGCATAAAAAGCCCCTCTGAAAGCCGCGCGGAGGATCTTCTAGCACACTTCTCGAAAGAGTGGCATGCAAACTGACTTTACACTCTGCCGAAAAGCGTCGTGCGATCTGCCACAGGCTCGAATAGTGGGCTGCGGAACGTACAGGTCTCCAAATCAAACTCATCGAAGACCACTATCGAGTACTCATCTCTCTCTTCTTTGCAGAGCCCGGAATCAACCGTGCGGCACTCCGCCCAGAGCGTTTGCTCCGGATCGAGGTCATACATCGAACACACGACACTCGCCAAATACTCGATCGCATTGGAGAGCCTTGAAGCCCCCGACTGTGCATCCTCAGAAAAGAGAACGAGACAGCGATCACTATCTTTCGAGATACGGTAAATCTCGAGCCTCACATCACCGTGGCCACGAAGAACGAACCGCATTCGCTCGTCCACGAGCTTACCTTTTCCCTGAGGTAGCCCTCGCTGTTCCACAAAAGGGAGATTGAGCTCCGGCTCCTCGCACGAGGAACCCTTTGTAAAATCGAATTCACCCGGCAAGACGAGCTCTCCAAGCTCCCTCGATTGACGCACACGAACCGCTAGCCGCAGTTGATTGAACACACTGCGCGTCCTGTCATCCTTTCCTGAATCGAGCATGTCGAGAGCATCCTTGATCCTGGGCAAGTACCGATCAAGATCTTCGAAGTGTCCACTCAGAGCATCGAAGGCACGTTGGAACTTTGGTGAATCCAACCTTTCTGCGCTCTCGATAACGCGCACCAGCACCTCGAGCGATGCCTCACCCGGGATACGTTCGAGTGCTCCGATAGCCGAGAGAGCGCCTAGGTCGCACTCATCCGAAGTGATAGCGAACTCTCCCAGTACGTCTACAGCGCTTGCGGCTCTACCCTCGAGCGAGGCGAGCGCGCGGCTCGCTGCTTCGCGAATCTTCTCGTTTCCTACTTTCAATACTGATATCAGGAGCGGGACGATGTCATCCGGTAGTTCGAAGCACTCGGCCCTGCCCAGGAGATTGAGGATCGGCCGTTCTGCTTGCGTGCTACCCTTCTCGTGAGCAATCAGCAGGGAGAGGAGTTGCTTTTCGACGTCGGGCGCGGAATTGGTTTGAGACTGGTACATACTCCAAGAAAGGTAAGCTTAGTGACCGACCGAGTCAAACATCGTCACCAAGCGGAGGGGTGTGGCTATCGGATTTTCGAGTGGGGAACACTCGGTGTTACCTCCCAAACGAGTTCCTAGCGGGGCATCTTATTCCTCCTCTTGATCCTGCTCCTCATCATAATCTTGCACTTGCACCGGTTTCCTCGTCATCATCAAGAAACTTCTACGTGGCTCTGGCGATTAACCTTTCAGTATGTTTACCCATGAGAAGTTCAAAGCCTATCAACTCGCAATCCAGTTCACGCACTTAGCCCTACAGTGTTTGGACGAATTGCCTTCTGGGAACTCAAACCTGCGGGACCAGCTGCGGCGAGCCGCGTTCCCCACCTCCTTGAATATTGCCGAGGGGACCGGAAAGAACGGACGCTCGGACCGGATCCGGTTCTACTCTATAGCTCGTGGTTCAGCTATGGAATGCGCTGCCATCTGCGACATTATCGCTATCCTTCATACTCCTTTGCGTCCAAAGACCGAGCTTGCCAAAGGCAAACTCAAATCAATCGTCAATATCCTCTCAACCGTATGCTCATCCATATAACCCGAGGAGAATTAAGAAACCGGTGCAGGTGCAAGATGATGATAAGGATGAGGAATAGGAGGAGGAGGAGGAAGCGCCACCGCCAGTCTGCTAGTTTAAGACACAACCAGTGCTATGTTCTCTCTGCTCCCCAGGAGGAGCCTCTTCGCTAGATTATCAAAAGGAATGGTGCCCAGGAGAGGACTTGAACCTCCACGACATTTCTGCCACCAGCACCTCAAACTGGCGTGTCTACCATTCCACCACCTGGGCGTATTGTGGTCCTGCTTACTTTTTAGTCTCTGGAGCAGCAGCTCCTTCAACCTTATCTGCCGCGGCAGGTGCCGGCACGGCAGCAGGGGCCTGTTCCGATTTCGGTACCGCAGGTACCGGTTCAGCGGGTTTAGACTCAGATGAACCTGTAGCTGTCGAACCCGTCGAAGGAGCAGGCGCACCTTCGAGCACCGACCCGCTCATCGCATCGGTAGTGGGTTGCATCCCACCAGCGCTCGATGATGCAAGCCTCACGAGGAGCACGGAAGTTAGCATGAAGGCGACTGCAATACCAGTAGTCATGCGAACGAGGAGTGACGATGCTCCCCCTACTCCGAACACGGTGTTCGCTCCCCCACCCACAACGGCACCAACATCAGCCCCTTTCCCCTGTTGTAGGAGAACCAAGCCGACCAGCGTGACCGCTAAAATGATGTGCACAGCGAGCACCAAAGTGTACATGAGTAATTACCCTCGAAATCCAACCGAATCAACTCCGGCGCTAGAACGATAGCCTAGCCCTAGAGTCCCTATCCTCGCAAGTCAGTTCACTATCTTGAGAACGGGCTCGGCGGATCGCTTTGTATCAAGAATCGACACTAATTTCAACGCAAGCTCGTGGAAGATACGACCACTTGCCCCCTCCCCGCACGCTACCGGGGTTCCAGCATCGCCCCCTTCACGGATCGTCATGTCGATCGGGATCTGCGCCAGGAGGGGAACTCCGAACTCCTGCGCGGTCTTCTCACCGCCTCCGGCTCCAAAGATCGGCATCATCGAACCATCCGGCATCGGCAATCCCGACATGTTCTCAACCATCCCGAGCACATCGACGTTGACCTTACGAAGCATATTGATCGCCTTTCGCACATCGGCCAAGGCAACCTCTTGCGGAGTCGTCACTACAACCGCTCCTGCAAGTTTGACGAGCTGCGACAGCGAGAGCTGCGCATCTCCTGTGCCAGGGGGCATGTCAACGATCATGTAATCGATCGCTCCCCAACTCACATCCTCGAACATCTGGTGCAGCGCCTTGTTGAACATCGGACCGCGCCATATAACGGCATCGTCGGGATGACGAAGGAAGAAACCGAGCGAGATGTACTTCACACCGTACTTCTCCGGCGGAATCAACTTCTCCTCGTGATCGGGAACGACCTGTCCTCCTCCCATCAAGGTAGGGATGCTCGGTCCGTAAAAATCGCTATCGATTAGTCCGACTTTAGCTCCGGTGCGCGCCAACGCTATGGCGAGATTAACCGCTACGGTCGACTTACCAACACCGCCCTTACCGGAGATTACCGGTACTATCTGTCCCGCTGTCGTTACACTCATTATATCCTCACGTCATTCGAAATCTCTGCGGCTGCCGGCACACGCTCATTCTCGAGCGTCTCGGCCAGCCGCTCGCGGTCTTCTTCGTCTATTGTCTTAGGTTGGACCCAATCCTCGCCGTGGTGAGCCCGCATCGCCTCGCGCTCGAGCAATGAGCGCGGAATGAGCGAGTCTACGACCTCCCACGGAAGTAGCTCAGCGAAGCCTATCCTACGCGACACATAAAAATCCACAGGTGGGACGCCGTCGACGATCGGATCTTTCGTGCGCTTCACTAACCACTTCCAGTTTTCGTTTCGGCGCTCTACCTCTAACAGCAGCCGCCCCACTCGTCGATCTCCACGTGAGAGGAGCCCTTGAAAGTAGCTCTCCTTGGGTGGCTCAAAGCGCAGCTCTAAATTCGGCACCTTCATTACGAGCTTTCGAATTCGTTCGATCTTCTTGTCGAGCACCTTCGGGTCGAGCATCGGCTCCCACTGAAATGGTGTGGAGGACTTAGGGATAAAGGGATTTACCGAGAGGGCGACCCATCCAAGCTTACCAGTCGGCCGCGACACCTCGGTCACGGCATCGCGCACGGCGATCGCTAGGTGTGCTATGGCATCGACATCATCATCTGTTTCGGTCGGGAGTCCAACGATGAAATATAACTTGAATCCACGGATCCCGGACTCGGCCATTTCGCGCGCGGCTTTGACCACCTGCTCGCTGGAAACCCTCTTCCCCGCAGCGCGGCGCAGACGGTCTGTGCCTGCTTCGGGTGCGAGCGCCACTGTCTTGTACTCGCTTTCAGAGATGCTGGCCGCGAGCTCCTTTGTAACTTTCTGAGACATAATGGAGCTTAGGGACGCTCGCGCCCCCTTTTCAGCTACCGACTGCGCGAGTTTGGCGATCGACTTGTGCGATGAAACTGCGGCCCCGACAAATCCGATCGCTTCACTGTTTTCGAGCCCGACCTGAATTGTTTCGGCGATCGTTTCTTCGCTGCGTTTGCGGATCGGTCGGTAGATGTATCCGGCAACGCAGAAGCGACAGCCCATCTCACATCCTCGTCCCGTCTCGGTGAGGAACATCGACTTGAACTCCGTCTCCGGAGTAAGGATTCGCGAGTGCGTCTTGAACTTCGAGAGATCCTTTACGAAGCGGCGCCGTGGACGAGCAGGGACGTCGTCTGGATACTCGTAGCGCGCCATCGTTCCGTCGTTGTTGTAGACGGGGGTGTAGAAGCGCGGCACATACACACCTTCGATCTGCGCCAGCGCGCGCAAGAGATCCTCACGCGACCAGCACTCCATCTTGGCTTTGTGAAACGCATCGATGAACTCGGGTAAGAGCTCCTCTGCTTCTCCTATCACCAACACATCCACGAAATCGGCAACCGGTTCGGGATTGAGGGTAACGGCGGTTCCTCCGGCGATAATGAGCGGAACCGGAAAGCGCGCATTCGCCGCTGCCTCATCTCGCTCCTGCCACGACTCGAACAGGAGCCCTTGGTTGCTGAGAATCCGAAGCAGGTGCGGGTAATCGGTCTCAAACGAGAGGCTAAACCCCATGATGTCGCAGTCAGCGAGCAGCCTATTCCCCTCGAAGGAGCGCCACTTCGAGCTGCGCACCTCGTCGCTCTCGGAGTTTTCGGGCAAAAAGCCTCGCTCCACTATGACACGTTGATCTCGCGCTAAGATGTCGTAGACGGCTTGAAAGCCGAGGTTGGACATCGCTATCCAGTAATTGTTGGGGTACGTCAGGTGGAAACGCACATCGCCGGAGCTGTTGTTGTAGGGAACTACGAAACGCTCGAGCGCTTTGAGATCCTTGGCAGTTGGATTTTTGAGCGTCGATCGTTGAGAACTCACTACTGTCTCCGGTTCTTTTACTGCTTGCCGTCGGCATCGATGTCCGAAGCCTGCTCCGGCGCCGCCTTCGCCTTCGTGACCTTACGATAGCTCCGCAGATCGAGATCCGCCTCCATAGCTCCCGATGCGGATTGGATCGTCTGCTCTGCCGAAGCCCCCGGCTTCAAGGTATACGAGAAATTGTCAGTCTTGACGGTTGCACCCCTATCATCACGTTGCTTCACTCCCAGATTCACCGAGTAAACGTCCTGCGAATTGTTGAACACTCGCATACGCCAGGTGTCCTCATCGATGCGCGATACAGAGCCGGTAATCGGAGCAGAGTCTTCGTCCGCGATACCTACCCCGCCGAAGGGATCGGGAAAGGTACTGCTGGCCGCGCCCGAAGTAACCGAGGTCGAGAGGTTCCCGCTCTTGGGGAGGTCCTTCTCCTTTTCCTTGGGGGCGGCTACCGCTGGGGATGTGAACGCACACAACAACGCTAGGGCGAGAAGAGTGTTTATTCGGGGCATGGGATACCTTCCTGCTAGGCAACGCGCTCCTTTTGCTCTATCTTTTTTTTTGAGCTCGGAGATCCCGTAATTCTACCAGTTTAGGGATCCCTTCACAACGCGTGGGGTAGTGATGGATATAATCATCTGTTTGGTGACATGCCCCTCGAAAGAGGTCGGACAAGCCTTGGCAAAACAGATAGTTGGCGCCAAACTGGCGGCCTGCGTCAACATCCTTCCGGGGGTTCAATCGGTGTATGCATGGGAGGATTCACTGTGCGTCGATGAAGAGGTGCTGCTTGTTATCAAGAGCACCCAGGGACTTATTGAGCCCCTTGAAAAGGCTATTCTGGAAAACCACCCCTACGACACCCCGGAGTTCGTTGTTCTCCCAGCCGATTACGTTTCTGAGCGGTATGCGAGCTGGGTTAGAGCTAGTGTCAACGGGAGCTAATCGTCGTTCAGCGTGGCCATTGTCCCGGCGCACCGGGGCCTCCGCGGCCATCGAGAATCAATCCAGGCATGCCTCCGTTATAGGTTTGAGGAGTGGGGCGCGGATTGACGGGTACCGGCCCGGAACTGGACCATACCCGCATCTTCTGCCCCTCCTCAGTCACGACGACTTCGCCGGGAAGAACCGGAGGGAGTCGCTTGTCGTACTGTTTTGACGTGGGGGTGTAAACCCCTGCAGCCTGTCCGAAACCAGCTTCATCAGCTCGAGCTTCGGGGTAGGCAAGGGTAAGCAGCGCGAAAGCGCTCACGAGGATTGGCAAGAAGGCTGGTGATCTCATAGTGTTACCGAGTAGGCTCCGCACCGGATCAACCGGTGGCTGCTGTATCCTCTTTACGATGCAGAAAAACATGACTTCGGATCGCTCGGTCACGGTACTGCGTTCGGATTTTTCGAAGTTGAATGAGTTACATCGCGACGTTATCGACGCTGTGCGCGCCACGACCCCGAGCTTTATGGCGCTCGCCGTCATTTATAGTCGAAGTGCTCGCAACGGATGATCTTCATACTTTGAGTGCGCGCGTTCTCTCCGTAGAACACAAGCTCTACCCGCGGACACTTTCGATGATCGCTCGTGGAGAGATAACACTCAAGCGTGGAGGCGGGGTACCTACTCACCACGCGCGAACGAAGAGACCAACGTGTAGAGATTTAGTTTAACGAACCAAGAGTAAGAGGAGAGATGGCATGAACGAGAGAACTATAACCTACGCCGGACATTCGGCTGTATTCATCCAATGTGGGGGAAAGAGGATCGCAGTCGATCCATGGCTCAAAGGAAACCCTCTCTGCCCGGAGTCGCTCATTAATCCCGGCAAGCTCGACCTAATCGTGCTCTCTCACGGACACTCAGACCACGCGGCTGATGCTGTTCGTGTCGCGCACGAGACCGGTGCTCACCTCGCGGCGACCTATGAGCTTGCGATGATAATGATCGCTGAAGGCATCCCTGCCGACAGGGTGATACCGATGAATAAGGGTGGAAGCACCACTATCGGTGACGCAACCATAAGGCTCACGCACGCTCTTCACTCGAGCTCCTACGATTCACCTAACGGAACGCTCTATGCGGGCGAAGCGTGCGGGGTGATTGTTTCCTCTGATTCGTGGTGCGTCTATCACGCTGGAGACACGGCGCTGTTTAGCGACATGAAGCTCCTGGGCGATATATACAAGCCGGATGTAGCTCTCTTGCCGATAGGAGATCGCTTCACGATGGGCCCGGTCGACGCTGCGCGGGCTGCTTCACTGATCGGGTGTTCATACGCGGTGCCGATCCATTACAAGACCTTCGGTCTGCTTACCGGAACCTTTGCAGAATTTGCCGGAGAGTGTGCAACCTTGGGAATCGAGGCTGTTGAGATCGCGCCGGGGGAATCAAAGAGTTTCTGACGATATCAGAAGTTGCGTTAACCTTCGACGCCGAGCGTACGCCCACTTTTCACGTAGGCGTGCGCTCGGTTGGCCACACTAAGGTATACTCGGCAATAACGAGTTATCGATTAGGTGCCGGTACCGACTCAGGAGAGCTTCCCTCACGCTGAGATTGCTCAGTGCTTGGACGCTCAGGAGTTGTACCTGGTACGGGAGATCGAGCTCCACGAGAAATAAAGTATACTAGGGCGATAATTGCGATAAGTGCCAACACACCCACGACGGTGGTCATCGTCGAGGTATCGGTACTTGATCCTGTTGGATAGGTTGCTGCCATGGAATCCTCCGTGTCTCTATATTCGCCTCTGTTGTAGTAGAGCGGCTTTCAGCTTGAGATGATCCCTGTCAGGGCAACTCCGGATGAGTGCGCTCGGGTTACTGCAGAGCTTCGAAGATGACCACCCTACCCTCGTCCTCGCCCTCGACGTCTGTGACACGCTCGTACATCAAGAGATCTTCTAAGGCGATAATCGTGTGCTCCTGCTCGGGTAGAAGGGTGATCGAATACCCCGGAATGATCGGATCAGCTTGCATCTCTCCTCCCGAAACGGGCCGATACACCAAGATCCCCACACCGTCGCGAGCCAAAAACGTCTCCACACGCTCGAGGTGCTTCTCGAGGGGCGTGTATCGCCCCCCTTCTATCACCACATACTGCTCGACGTTCGGAAGCTGCGTAATCGTAACATGCACACCTCCCCACGGAGTTCTAATAGTCCGGGGCGAATTCGCTCGTATAGCCTCCCAGTGAGCGATGAACTGCTCACTGCTCGCAGCGCCGGGTGAGTACGAGGAGCGCCATAGGTCCAGAAGATGCTGGCAGTAGTGGTTGAAGCTCGCCCAGGAATCGAAATGCGGAGGCCCCGCTTGTTTGATAATATGACGGACGTTCCATTGTATCTCAGATAGGGGCGTGGACGATCGTTCATTCATCGAGAGAGCTCCGCAGCGAAGACGGAAGGCAACATAGCCGATAGTGCTAAGGATGGGAGAGAAGCAAGATCATGGCACCACAGCAGAACGAGGCGAGACTCGCTCTCGGGGCAGAGAGTGTGCTTGCTCTGCTTCCTTGAATATCATTGAACTTCACGTCGATTGATATTCCACGGAATGTACTTCATGATCCACTCAGCGATCCGCGACACGCTACCCCGCGCCTCCTCGTGAAAGGGCGCCGCAAGCGTAGCGTAGCTCCTGCGTAAGTGCACGTCATTATCACCGACTTGGTGCTGCATACGATCGTAGTGAGGACGAAAGACCTCGATCGCCTCTTCGTATGGTAACGAAAACATAGTGAGACGGAGGGGCCGAACCCCCATTATAGCGCCATCGGAATCTCGCTTGACGCTACAGAGCGTTCCGGCCGGGAATACGTATCCATCTACGGCGATCTCGCATTTACTGAGAGCAGTAGCCTGCCCGTCTCCTTTGTACAGAAAGAAAGCATCTTGAGTGAAATTGCCGCGCTGTACGGCCATGACAAAGTATCCCTCTGCGTCGGCGCATGACCTGACCCCTTCATCGATCGGGAACGATTTGAAACAGGGCAGCGTCGGAGCGACTGAACGAGAGCGGTCCTCCCGGCACGAGAGTGCCTCCACGAGGGCAAGTATCTGCTTTGTTGCCGGATGTGCTGCGTCATCATACAGAGCGGATAACTTCTCGCGAAAGCTGACACCTGTCGTCAGCGCGCGAAGCTCGGGTAGCGCGTCTTGACCGTGCTTGAAGAGTGCGTTCATAAGACGCCGGGAAAGCGACGCGAACCCGTTACCGAATCCGGTATCAACATCAACCTCCGACAGTAACTTACCGAGTCGCGGCGCTACCGCAAGAACTCCGAGAGTATCGAATGCCGCCCCGATCTCTCGAGCAACATCCGAAGAGGCGAACCACTTGTCAGCATCTCGAACTATCCCGGTACGATCGAGGAGCATTTCGACACTACATCCTCCGATCGCATTCTGCGTAACCTTTAACACATGTGTGTACGAGGCTACCTCCACGGATTCCCCATTGCTGCGTATCTGCCGGTTGGGGAGGTGGTCAACTACTGACTCTAGGTTTTCAAAACTTGTGGTGCTCACTGTACTGCAAAACCTGGCGGTCGTTTGTTGAACGAATGATGCCAAAGCGGCAAATCGATCAGCTCCGGTAAGAGTGAAGTCACCGATAGAGATGAATCTCTCACTCTCTGTACCCGGCTGGGAAAGGCTGTCACCCTTACCGATATCCACTATGCGTCGCGCGAAGTGATCGGCGATAGATTGCGCCTGATCGATCTCTCGGATCGCGTTTGAGAATTGCTCCTGAGATCGTGCTTCTGCATGCGTCACGAAGACAGATGCCGCCGAGAGGTCATTCTCTCTGTCCAAAACGAGTTGAAGGGCCATTGATCCGATCGAGATATCGATCACCTTTGTCGGTTCAGGATCGCTCTGCAATTGCTCGAGCAACTGACCATAGTGAAGTTGTTCACCGGCAGCTCGTAGCAGGAGTTCGACCTGGTATCGCTGATCCGGTCGCTCTCCGATCCGCACCGTCCCAAGGAAGGCTCCTGACGGGGTAGCTTCGCGCTCAATGACCGGCAACGAAAGGCAGCTTCCGGAGCCTTTCTGCACATCCGACGCAAAGGTGGCCAACTTAGCAGCAAACTCACTCGTTGCGTGAGCGCTGCTCGCAGAGACCGCCTCCCCACTTTCCAGACTCTGACCTGGCTTTGAATGAAGTGAGGGCTGCATACGATAAGGTATTTGCGGGTTCCGGTTTAGGCACTTCACAGGATTATAAGGGCACTGAACAAAAGTGTAGCCTACTGGAGCGGCATCTAATGAGTTTGTTACTCGACAACGCTCATTACCGCACGAGCGGCTGTTTGTTTTTTTTGCCTATAGCGCCGAAAGCACTAGAGAAATCAGTGCTGATCCCGATGCATTGCAGCCATCGGTAGCTCCTCGCTTTGATTGAAGGCCCCCTTACTCGGGACTACCCTGGACGTTTTTTGAGAATCAGAAAAGTAGGGTTGCTGTTACTGAGTCACCTCAAGAAAAACAGCAACCCCACATAACGGTCAAATTCGCTGACGGAGTTTGGGGCTTAGGTCAGCCCTTATTGCTCGCGCACAGCAGATAGCGGCTTTTAATTGGTCTTGATGATCAAGAACCAATTCGGCCGCTAAGTCTTTGACCTCGCTTCGACGATCTCGGAGGAGTACCATAAGGGTATTCTCCGCATCGGCCATATTGGCCGCAAAGATCGAGCGAAGAAGGTTAGCGGCAGTGCGCCGAATACCCTCATCGCAATGCCCGAGCGTTAACGCAATCTGTTTGGTGACGGCGGCCCGGTCGAATTCTGACGGCAGAGCACCAGCATTTCCTCGCTGGCCCTCAGGAACTGTCGCAGCGATGCTGGCGATCCCTTCGAGGATCAACTCGGTCAACCCGAAGTCGTTGATCCGCTCCAGGCTATTAAGGAGCGCCGCCAAAGCGTTACGATCCTCTGCGGCATACTGCAACGCTAAGGTTGCGACACTACGTTGATAGGGCTCCTCCACCTCCACCATTAACCGAACCAAATAGTCCGATGGCATGAAGGTGAATTTTTCGAGACTCATCAAGAGCTGGCAGATCTCGACCTTAAGCGGGGTCGGGACATTACGGCTCTGAAGGAAGTCCTTCAGCGCCAGTAGCTGCTGAACATGACGGATCCGTTGAGCCGCTCGGGATCGGGCTTGCTCATCCAAGCTAGCGAACCTTTTGAGGACTCGGTTAAAGAACCACACCTCAACAGCGCGGAAAAGCGCTATTAAGCCCGCAGAGATCACCGGAAGCAGAAAAATCGCCACTGCGATTACGAACACAAACTTGACACTCACGATGCGCACTCCATTACGTGGGAAGGGGGAAACAACGACCTCTGCATCACCCCGTGAGACAGCGCAGAGGTCGTTGTAGAAAACCTTTAAAAGGACTCAGTAACAGCTTTCACCCTCTCACGAGTCACTGATGAACTAGTGAGGGCGTGAAAGCCGAACAACTCGAAGATCAATTGTAAAAGAACGCGCAGGGCCAACTGCCTACATCCCAGCATACCTTGCTTCGCAAGCTCAATCAAAACCTCCCCTAGCTTAACAGGCTGCGGAAAAATGGCTTCGTAGCGAGAAATTCGAGGTTTTGGTGATGGTCGAAGATGAGAGCGTAAAAAAACCGCAGGTGTATCAGCTGCGATACATTGAGGATTTTTTCGCGCTCTCATCTTCGGCCAGCACCAAACGATCGGATTTCGCAGCAGAAGAGCATTTTTCCGCAGCCTGTTAAGACCCTTTTCCTCTCATTTGAGACGTGCGACCATCTCGCTTCCGACAGACAACGACATCACACACTCCGAGGTGGAGTCAGCTAGGAGATGGCCTTTATGACCGATACATCGATCCTCTTTTCGAACTTTCAGATGGGTGCATTATCTCTCAAGAATAGACTTGTCATGGCTCCTATGACTCGTAACAGGGCTGACCAGGCGGGAGTTCCCCAGCCTCTGATGGTAACCTACTATACTCAACGGGCCTCTGCGGGACTGATCATTACCGAGGCTACACAGGTGATGCAAAGCGGTCAGGGATATCCTCTCACCCCTGGGATCTACACCCCGGCGCATGTCGAGGGTTGGAAGGCGATTACGTCGGCAGTACATCAGGCTGGTGGCCTAATAGTCCTCCAGCTGTGGCATGTGGGACGGATTTCGCACTCGGCTTATCAGCCAAACGGAGCCGCACCTGTTGCCCCCTCGGCAATCAAGCCAAGCTCAGGTGAGGTTTTCACCTACGAGGGCCCTAAACCGTTTGAGACACCACGAGCGCTCGATATTGCCGAAATCGGCGAGATCGTAGCTGCATATCGACATGCTGCCCGTTGCGCCCGAGACGCGGGCTTCGACGGTGTAGAGATTCATGGCGCCAACGGCTACCTGATCGATCAGTTCCTCCGCGACGGCACAAACAAGCGAACGGATCATTACGGGGGCAGTGTGGAGAACCGCTGCCGTTTTCTGTTCGAGGTGACAGATGCTGTTCTTCAAGAGTGGGAGTCGAACCGAGTAAGTGTTCGTCTCTCACCGAATGGAATATTCAACGATATGAGCGATTCCATTCCGAAGGAAACCTTCAAGGCGGCCATTGACGGGCTCTCTCAACGAAAACTTGCTTGTCTCCATTTTATCGAACAAATGGCTGCCGATCCGACGCTCCATGTGACCCTAGCCGAGGCGCGCTCTTGGTTCCACGGCGCTCTGATGGTCAATGGTGGGTATACCAAGGAGCGTGCTGCGGAGGTGCTGAACGAGCAACTCGCGGATTTGGTAGCATTTGGGGTACCGTTTATCGCAAACCCCGATCTAGTCGAGCGCATGAAACGTAACGCCGCACTCAACACAGCCAATGAAGCTACTTTCTACGGTGGCGATCAGACAGGATATACTGATTATCCTGCGCTGTAAGGAGATGGGGACGAACCACGAAGCTGATAAGATAGCTCGGCTACACGACGAAGCTTGCAATAAAGGCAAAGAATCATACATCGATCCTTTGACAGGCTTCGTAGTGTTTACCGAGCTCCACCACATTGCGCGGGGTAAATGTTGCGGTTCCGGGTGCCGACACTGCCCTTACGAGCCCCGCCACGTCAAAAACACTGCGCGACTTTCTACTGTAAGGTAAGCGCGATCATCTCCTCATCGTATTATCAAACGCCGGTAATCCGAGCTCCCGGCATAAAGCATCTCCTTTAGCTTTACAACATCTTTGTAGCTTATGGCGACCTCAGCCTTTGGTCCGAGGGACGCTACTGTAGTTATTCGAGTGTGTTAGAAAACTCGGTACAACGGAATAGTCACACTAGCGGGCACACCAGCTAAACCGGGCGGAACATTCGGTTCACCGCGTGATCTTGATCATGGAATTTTTTTTGGAGGGGTGCCTGTACCCCACGCGAAAAACTGTCTTAGCCTGAGCTCACTTCAGATGTGCAGCCACGGCGCTTCGCTTCCAGACGGAGCATCGAGCGACTTGGGATGCACATGTTTTCAGAAAGGTTGTCGAGCTTATGAAATTGAGAACACTTCTTATCGGTTCCGTTATTTTCGCATCCACCGCATCCGCGCAGCCGATGCCGGGTCAGGTAACATTCGTCAAAGTAACTTCTCTCGGTGATAGCGGTCCTGGGACGCTCCGGGAGTGCGTGTCAAAGGGGTTTCCGCGCGTATGCGTATTCGAAACCTCGGGCCGCATAAACCTCAAGGAGGTGTTGGAGATCAATCAGCCCGACCTGATCGTAGCCGGACAAACGGCACCGTCTCCTGGAATCCTGATTAGCGGCGCCGGCGTAAAGGTCAAGGCACGCAACGTAACCCTTGAACACCTAGCCCTCCGAGTTGGAGATGCTAAGGAAGGGCCGAAGCCAAGTGAACGCGACTGTCTTAGCGTACAAACCTCGGCTGCGAGCAACGTCACACTTCGAAATCTCTCCGTGTCGTGGGGAATCGACGAGAACTTTTCGACGTTCGGGCCCGCTTCGAATGTGCGGATCGAAGACTCCATCATCTCTGAGGCACTCTACGACTCAATCCATCCCAAAGGCCCTCACAGCATGGGAAGTTTGGTAGGTGAAGGTGCTCGTAATGTGAGTTTTATCGGAAATCTGTTCGCCGCAAATAACGATCGCAACGTGAGGTGGAAATTCGACACTACCGGCGAGATGATCGGAAACGTCATCTACGGCTGGGGAGGTTCGACATCATGGAACATCACCAACCTTACGGACTTGGACAACTCGAACAAACCGACACTCTTGGATGTCATCGGCAACGTCTACCTTAGCGGCCCAAGCGGCACCTCAAAGCCGACGGTGGTATACGCACAAAAGATCGGCGACGAAAGCAGGGTGTTCATGATGGACAATATTGCTCCCGGTCTTACTAATTTGAGTTCGCAAAACATTGCAACGCAGCGCGTCGGCGGTAGCAGTCCTCAGCAGCAGCCGGCGGCACAAACGTTAGAATCAGTGTTGAGTTCGGCCGGAACACGACCTTGGGATCGTAACGCTGATGACATCCGTGTGATAGAAGGCCTGCGGGCAAGAACGCTGAGGATTCGCGACTCCGTAGGGCAATGGCCTATCGTCGCAGAGAACATTCGTCGACTCGACTTATCCGCGTCGCAAGTAGACTTGCAGACGGTTCGTGCGATTCTCTCAAAGTTCGAAAACCCCTCTGCGAGCACCCCACCCAAAACGCCGAGCGTGACTCAACCAACCGCACCCATCACCCCTCCATCGGCTCAGCCTCCATCGGCTCAGCCTCCTCTGCCTCCCTCTCAGGAGCCGATGCGTCCTTCCAACGGCGGTCAGTCGGGTGTGTCGGAGCGTAGTCCAGCACCGCCTGCGCCTCGCGTCGCCGGGAGAAATCGCGCCTGGATACGCTCACGTACGCAGTGGAGACGATCCTCACAGCGGCTGTGCTGCAGCACAAGCGGCTGGCGAGAGTTGCGTTTCGTGAGTCGATCGTATCCCTCGCTTACGAATCGGTGCGAGAAACTCTCGTGTTCCAGGCGAATGCCCTGGAGAGCGAAGATCTTTTAGTACCTACACCAACCAGAGAATCGGCGGTGTGTGTGTTTTCTCACACAGTGCCGGTCATTCTCTCCGCAACAACACCACTGCGCTGGCGAGCACCCCCTCCTCACGTCCCACGAATCCGAGATGTTCTGTAGTTGTCGCTTTAATGGTTATGCGATCCGCGTCACACCCAAACACCTCGCTTATGCGTCTTCGCATCTCTTCGACATAGGGCTTTACCTTCGGCTTTTGCGCCAATAAGGTCATATCTGCATTTACCAACTTCCACCCCTCTCGGACGCCGATCTCCCATACGCGAGCGAGTAGTAGGCGACTGTCGATATCCTTGAACGAGCTATCGTCATCAGGGAAAAGGGTACCGATGTCTCGTTGTCCTATCGCTCCCAGGACGGCGTCGATCAATGCGTGCAGAAGCGCGTCGGCATCCGAGTGGCCAAGCAACCCCTTATCACTCGGGATCTCAACACCTCCAAGGACACAACGCCTCCCTTCCGCGAAAGGATGAATATCGATTCCTTGCCCGATACGTAAATCCATCTCTAGCCTTCCCTTGAAATTATCATCTGTACCACTCGCAGATCATCGGGGTGAGTAACCTTGATATTAAAGCGATCTCCCATCACTATGGACACCGACCGAGAGCGAGCTACTAGAGCAGCATCGTCGAGCGCCTGCGTTCCATCTTGCTGCGCTCGAGCATGCGCGGCTACTAGATCTCGCATTATAAAACCTTGTGGTGTTTGAATCGACCACAGAGCTTCACGATCAACATAGGTAGTGAGTTTCCCGCTCTCCGCCCGACATAACGCGTCGAAGATCGGCACTGCAGCCGTAACGGCACCGAGCTCTGAAACACCTTCTACAACACGCTGCACGACCTCGTGAGTGATACAACACCGAGCTGCATCGTGTATCAGAACGATGGAATCGTCACCAATTCCGCACTTTTCAACGAGCGCTGAAATACCCCGTGATACTGATTCCTGTCTCGTTGCACCTCCCTCGACGGCAACAGCGCATCTCGCAAAGGAGATCTCCTGCTCACAACGCTCTCTCCATAGAGAAGGCACACACACTACGATAGCAACGCAGTTCGGATCGGAATCGAAAACGGTAACCGTTCGCGCGAGAATGGTTCTGTCAGAATGATTCTCACGCGATTCTCCTTCATCGCACGGCAAAAGGACCTTAGGCGTAGAACTGCCCATTCGGCTCCCCTCTCCGGCAGCCGGTATAACCACGGAATAGACCATTCTACTGTCTAGGAGAACAGCGAGCGTAACTCACCCGCTACCTTGTCGTGCGGACGAGCCTTCGCAATCGCTATCTCGGATACGAGCAGCGTTTCTGCCATATCGAGCATCTTCTTCTCGCCGAAGGAGAGCTCCTTGTCAGCGCTCAAGACGGAGAGATCTCGCAGCACAACTGCGATCTCATACACTGAGCCGGTCTTGATCTTCTGCGAATACTCGCGAAAACGACGATTCCACGTTTGGGTATCTATCTTGAAATCACGGTCACGGAGGATGTCGTACACCTTGTCGATGGCTCGCTTGTCGATGATGCGACGCAGACCGACAGCCGCCGCTTGAGAAACAGGAACCATCACCTTCATACCGCTGTCGAGGATCTGAATGTTGTAGATGTGGTGCTCCTGACCGCCGAGAACGGTGGTTCGGATACCCTCAATCTCACCCACTCCATGACCAGGATACACGATCTTGTCCCCGACCTTGAACGATACTGCCTCAAAAACGGTGCTCGTGTTGACAGCAGGCTTCTCCGCCGACACGGTACGTACTGCCAGTACGGGCTTGGAAGTTCCCTCAGTGCCGAAAGGGCCCGTTAGAACCCGCTGTCCGAGCGAAATCGGCTCTGAACGAGTTATCTTAGTTACCGGCACCTGCGCACCAGGCTTCACTACAAGCTTCAACTTCGTCTTGTCCGACTTGACTGCTGTTAGAGTCGGAGCCGCCTTGGATGACTTCACATCGAGAGCCTTTCCACGACCACCGACCTTCGATGACTGAGCAGCTTGAATCTTTTGAATCACCGTCTTAGCTGGAGACGCTGCGGGGCTTGCGCCTCGACGCACGGCCTTCTTATTATCTAACTTTCCAGAAGAAGTCGATTTTGGGTTCGCAATCTTCAAATGTGCCGACTTCGATCCCGTATTCTTATTTTTCAAGGTTATTCCCCTCCTTTGGGAAGGCTCCAGTAAGCGCGGTGCGATAGACTCTCTACAGAGCTACCTTCGTCTACGCGGAAGGTTTTATCCTTCACGGTCCAAATGACACCCCAAGCAAAATCCTAGTGATCAAAGGGTTGATACTTGTCTAATGAACAGGTATCACTTACACCTTTGAGCTAGCACGTTGGGATAACCTCATCCAAACCCACGAGTGCCTCGAGAGTGTACCAGAGCAGCCCTATCCAGGTCAAACTTGGTCACTTACCGACCCCCGCTTCGCTAAATATTTAGAAAATTTGGGTAACTAAGAGCAGTCGTACACTGCCCTCCGTTTCCAACACCCTCATCCTTCCCTGACTAGTACCCACATCTATCCAAAATCTCATCTGTCTTGCGAAATCCAAAAACTTCAAAATGAACAGTAGAGCAACGAGGACGGGGAGAGTAAAAAGCCTTTTCTCGCCGTCCTCGCTGCTCTTCTTGTCTAATTTCACCTCTTAATCGCGCACTATTCACACCTTTGAAGTATATCTGCTCTCTTTTAGTCAGTTTATGCAGAGTTGTGGGTAATAATTAGCATCCGTCCTCCGCTTTACTAGTGCTGCGACCGAAAAGTTTTTTCAACTTGACAGAGCTCGTCGCAGCACGACGGCTGTTCGTTTTTGCCGCTTATAGCGGCAAAAACACTATAGAAAATACTAGAGCCGGTCGCGACTGAAGCCCGCCGATAGGTGAAAAAACTTACTAGACGAGGCACTAGTTAGGGCGCCCATAGAGACTGTAACAGAAAGTGTGGATGGACCGTGCACCTGCACGTGCTCGTGAACGTAAAAGTACCCGAAAGTGCTTAGATTCCGAGTAGGTGCACGTTTACGAGCACGAGCACGTTTAGGTGCAAAGAACTATCATCCACAGTTTGCGTTACAGTCTCCGCCCACACCGACAAAAATCCTGTTTTACTTACCACTTCGATTTCTGTTACTTTTGCGGCGAAGTTCCTTATAGGGAGGCTCCTATGATGCGCATATCTTATTACCTCGTAGGCACGATCTTATGTCTCAGTACCCTCTGCAGTTCAGCCTGGGCGAACACCGGCAACTGTAATTTCCAGGCGCAACAGGTGAGCTCCGCGCAGCGTAACGTAGAAATTGCCCAGAACAACGTAGCCAAGGAGGTTAACAACCTCTATCGCACTCAGGACCAGGTTGAAGACCGAACGTTGATAATGCAGGCGCAGGTAGAGCAGGTCCGTTTCGACGCTCAGGTAGTACGCTCGTATCCAGCCTCGGCATACGGGGTATGTTGGGGTTGGAACGTGTGGGGCCTCATTCAGTGCGGCATAGCACGCAGCAACAGACGAAACATAGCAATTAGGAACGCTGACGTGCGGGTATATCAAGCGCAAGGTCGTCTTGAAAACTACGTCCGCTACGGGCAGCGGCTGATCGAACGACAAGCCCAGCGAGTTGTTCAGGCGCAACAGTTCCTGGCGTTCCGGAACCAACAGCTTCAACAAGCCAATGCAGCGCTCGCTGAATGCCAAAGTCAACAATAAGGCCTGATGCGGTAAGATACTTAACAGGCTGCGGAAAAATGGCTTCGTAGCGAGAAATTCGAGGTTTTGGTGATGGTCGAAGATGAGAGCGTGAAAAAACTGCAGGTGTATCCGCTGCGATACATTGAGGATTTTTTCGCGCTCTCATCTTCGGCCAGCGCCGAAAGATCGGATTTCGCAGCAGAAGAGCATTTTTCCGCAGCCTGTTAAGGGCCTCCGGCCGCTTCAGTGCTAGCATCCTCTCAAAATTCCGAAGCACCGAATACCGGTTGAATCTCCGCTCGATTATGCAGCGCGGCGGATTTCATTCCATACGCAGGCGGCCTCCGAGAGGCTGCTGCATCTGTGGGTATCCATGAAACGTGTCAGATATCGATTAAGCGAGCGGACGAGCCCCGGCCCTTCGTAAATAAGAGCAGTATATATCTGCACCATAGAGGCTCCTGCCGCCAGCATAGCTAACACATCCTCGCCGGTGAAGATCCCCCCAACACCTATCAACGCCATACGCCCTTTGATCGTCGTTGCTAGAAATCGAACAACCTCGAGTGACTTATTCGTAATCGGTGCGCCGGACAACCCTCCCATCTCGTCGATGGAAGAGGTCAAACCTTCGCGCCCAAGCGTTGTGTTGGTTGCTATGATACCGGCGATCGCGTTGTCTACACAGCACTGCACGACCTCTTCGAGCGCGGCGAACGTGAGGTCGGGAGCTACCTTCAAAAAGATAGGCCGGTTGTGGTCGTTACACGACTGTAGAGCAGAGAGGAGTTCGTTCAATCGCTCACGATCTTGGAGTTGACGGAGGTTGGGCGTATTGGGAGACGAAACATTTACCGTTACATAATCGGCATATGGCGCAAGTTTTACGAAGGAATAACGGTAATCCTCGATAGCTTTATCGAGCTCGACTACCTTTGATTTTCCAATGTTTACGCCCAGCGGAGGTAAGGTAGAAATCGTCTTGCGAATATGGGAGAGATGGAGCTCGATCGCGTCGGCTCCCTCAGAGGGGAACCCCATTCGGTTAATCAGCGCCCGATCCTGAGCGATTCGAAAGATCCTGGGGCGCGAATTGCCTGGTTGCGCCTGACCTGTCACCGTACCGAGCTCAATGTGCCCGAACCCAAGTCCAGCCCACAAGCCGAGGAGCTCAGCGTTCTTGTCGAAGCCCGCTGCGAGTCCAATCGGATTTTCGAAATGTATGCCCGCGACCGCCACCGCAAGTCGCGCATCACGAACCTGATAGATGCGCCTAAGTCCCTTCGATATGGCGGGCACATTCGCAACTCGCGCCACTTTCCGCATCGTATTGTGTGCAGTTTCCGGATCCAGTGCGAAGAGAGCAGGTTGTATCAGCGTTCGGTACATCTCTTCTTCTACTCCTTCATCCCTGAAAGCTCTAGGCGCATCATGATCGCATCCTCGTTATTACTGGCATAGAAACGCTTACGAACAGCCACTATGTCGAACCCTAGCTTAGTGTAAAGCGTTTGCGCTACCGAGTTCGAGAGTCGGACCTCGAGAGTTACGAGCTTCACCCCTTCGAGCCCCAGAGTACGAAGTAGATCCCGCAGAAGATGCTCACCCGCCCCCTTCCCTCGGCGCTTCGGAGCAACTCCGAACGAAACGATGTGCGCCTCGTTACAGACAACGTGCGCGATGACGTAGCCGATCAATTCCTCGCCTCGAAATATGCCCCTAACTCGAGAGATCGGATTTGAAAGCTCCTCTTCAAAGAGTTGCTTAGACCAGTGACGCGGATTCCAACTTGAGTCTATCTCGACGAGACGCGGAAGCCATACATACGAAACCGGCGCCACCTGGTACGAGACCTGGTGAACGCCGGTTGTAGAGATGCTCTCTCCCGGTAATATCGTGTCCGGGTTGTGCATGACTAGTACAGCTTACAGCGCTGCCTTCGCCTTCTCTGCAATCACCGCAAATGATGCGGGATCATGGAATGCGAGCTCCGCAAGCACTTTTCTATCGAGACCGATGTTTGCCTTCGAAAGTCCACTGATGAACCTGCTGTAGCTAAGGCCGTTCATACGGGCGGCGGCATTGATACGTATGATCCAGAGCCCGCGGAAATCACGCTTCTTGGCGCGACGATCGCGGTAGGAAAACTGGAGCGCCTTCTCAACGGCAAGTTTCGCTAACTTGAAACAGCTCTTACGACGTCCACGAAAGCCTTCGGCTAACTTAAGACGGCGCTTGTGGCGATTACGACTGACAACTCCACGTTTAACTCTCATGACTACCTCGTCTCAAAATAAGGCTTAATCTACGCGTACGGAAGCAAGGCACGAACTGCCTTGAGATTCGTCTTGTCAACGGCTCCCATCTTGGAAAGAGTCCTCTTGCGCTTAGCACTCTTCTTTCCGGTGTTGTGGCTATGAAACGCATGGCCGCGCTTTACCTTCCCGTTTTTGTTTGGGAAAAGCTTCTTCTTCGCCATGCGGTTTGTCTTCATCTTTGGCATAGAACTCCTTTACCTACACTTTCCGCCAAGCCCAATCAAGGGGCTGCGCTCAGTGTAAGAGAACCAACTGATACTATTCGTTTTTCCTCTCTCAGGCCACCAGGCCCGTTAATGTCACACCGTGACACTCTAACCCGGATTCACAGCCCCCCCCGACTCCCACAAGCAAGGTGGTGATCAATCAAGCTATGAGAACGACCTGGTAGGCGCGCACAGAGTCGAACTGTGGACCTCTTGCCTGTCAAGCAAGCGCTCTAACCAACTGAGCTACGCGCCTGGAAGTCGCGAGAGTATAGTCTAGTCGGCGAGCGAGTTCAAGTGGTTGCAGGCTGAGAAACCTTGAAAACACTGAATGTTTTCAGGAGGTCAAGTGCCCGCTGAAACTGATTATCCTTCCGACCCCATTCAGTAACGTCCTCCTTCTCAGGATTTACCGAGGTCAAGTCAGGCCTAACAGACGGTGTTTTGTTGATTCGCTTGAGCGCACCGGCATCCCCTGGATCGGAACTGGAAGGGTTCGATATAGCTCCCGGCAGATCTTCTTCGCGCATCTCCAACAGCGGAGAGCGACCGGTAGTGGCCCCCTCCTGCGCTACGGTCGTCGACGGCAAAACCTCGAGCTCGATATCAGGTTTCACCCCCTTTGCCTGCAAAGAGTTTCCACTCTTCGTGTAGTACAGGGCCGTCGTTAGGGTGAGCGCACCTCCGTTCTCCAGGGGAGTAATAGTTTGGACTGAGCCTTTCCCGAACGTCTGGGTTCCCAAAACGAGCGCCCGGCCGTGATCCTTGAGAGCGCCTGCCACTATCTCTGAGGCCGAAGCGGATCCTCCGTTCACGAGAACTACTATCGGATAGTCGGGCTCGGTACCTTTGGCGTGTGCGTAAAACTTCTGCTTCTGAGCTTCAACCCGCCCGTCCGTGTAAACGATAATACCCTCTTTCAGGAAGAGATCGCTCACTCGAACCGCTTGCGCGAGGAGCCCACCTGGATTGTTACGAAGATCGAGGATTAAGCCGCGCAGCTCAGGAAGACCACTCTCGCGAACTTGGGCCTTGAGCGTTGCGGAGAGATCGTCTGCCGTATGCTCCATGAACTGGCTGACACGAACGTATCCAAAGCCATCTCCGAGGTAGCGACCACGAACGCTCTTTACAGCGATATTGTCACGCACAATCGTGACGTCGATTAGGTCAGGTACCCCCTTTCTACTAAGCGATACCTGAATAGAACTACCCCGCGGCCCACGTAGACGCTTTACCGCATCTACGAGCGAGAACTCCTTGGTGAACTTTCCATCGATCTTGACGACGACGTCACCGGGGCGAACGCCCGCCTTTTCTGCTGGCGACCCTTCCATAGGAGCGACTACGATGAGCAGCCCCTCTTTGATAGTGATCTCTATTCCGAGCCCTCCAAACTCTCCCTTGGTTTGAATCTGAAGATCTTGATAAAAATCAGGGTCTAAATATCCGCTGTGCGGATCGAGAACCGCAAGCATGCCCTTTATAGCTCCCTCGACGAGCTTCTTGTTTTCTGCCTCCGTGACGTAATCACGCTTGACGACAGAGAGTACATCAGTGAAAGTTTTCAGCTCTTGGAAGAGATTGGTTTGATTTTTTTCTCGAGCACTTACCTCGGAGAGGTTTTGTCCACCAAAGACAAGCAGCACGCCGAAGAGCGCACACAAAGCCGCCAGAACCTTTTCTCGCGCCGAAAATTTCGACACCATCCTCTCTCCTCGTTCGCGCATCCAGCGCTGGAACGTAACCTTATGAAATTATTCGCTCGAAAGTTTGATACACTAACCCTCGGGAACGATTCACTCATCTAGCAGAGTAGCAGCAGCGAACTAAAACAGACAAGGGCTAAGGACGCTAATTTCAAGACAATCTTTGATTTTCGGCCTACTGCAATCCATGACCGGGGCCGACCGCCGCAGCTTTTGCAGCGGTCGGCATTTCATCGCGCCCGCAGGGCCGCCATTTTATCCTTGCCATCCCTGCCAACTGGTCTAGGCTCCCGTGTGCCACCATCACACAGGAGGATCAGAACCATGGCAGGAACGCTTCTCGGATTGGACATCGGCAGTTCAGCGGTAAAAGCTTCCCTAATCGACGTTACGACCGGTCGAGTCGTGGCACAGGCGACATCGCCCTCGGTCGAGATGCCCATAACAGCGCAGCAGTCAGGATGGGCAGAACAGCACCCCGACCTGTGGTGGGAACATGTGTGTAGCTGTGTAGATATGGTCCGCACCAACTCCCCCGCGGAACTCAAAGCAGTGGCGGGGATCGGCATCGCGTATCAGATGCATGGGTTGGTGCTGGTAGACCGAGATGGAAACGCGCTGCGCCCTTCGATCATCTGGTGCGACAGCCGCGCTGTGCAGCTCGGCGACCAAGCGTTCAAGGAGATCGGAGAAGAGCGGTGCCTCAAACATCTCGGAAACTCTCCTGGAAACTTCACGGCAGCCAAGCTTGCATGGGTAAAGACACACGAGCCTCAGACGCTCGAGAAAGCAGCTTATTTCATGCTTCCGGGAGATTACATCGCACTAAAGCTCTCTGGACAGTTCGGAACTACTCCTTCAGGACTCTCTGAGGGGATACTGTGGGACTTCGAGCGCGGATCTCCCGCCGCATTCCTGCTCGAGCATTTCGGGCTCTCGCCGACACTCATCCCGCCAATCACGCCGAACTGCGGAGTCTTCTCGACAGTCCGGACCGAGGTCGCGCGCGAGCTCGGACTCCCCGAAGGAACACCGATCTCATACCGCGCCGGAGATCAACCGAACAACGCACTCGCGCTGAACGTACTCAATCCCGGCGAGATAGCAGCAAACGCGGGAACTTCAGGGGTCATTTACGGCGTTACCGAAACTCTCGGAATCGACAAGCGCTCCCGGGTAAACAACTTCCTGCATGTAAACCACACCGAGCGAAACCCACGCGTTGGGATCCTCATGTGCGTAAATGGAACCGGTAGCTGCTACCGATGGGCCAAACAGACCTTTGCTCCATCGAGCAGCTATGCAGAGCTCAACGCCATCGCTGAACAAAGCCCGATCGGGAGCCGCGGCCTGACCGTTCTGCCCTACGGAAACGGCGCAGAGCGAACCCTTGGAAACGCGCTCGTCGGAGCATCGATTCGGGGTATCGACCTCAATACGCACACGCGCGCCGATATATTCAGAGCGACCCAGGAGGGGATCGTCTTTGCACTTCATTACGGACTAGAGATCATGCGTGGCATGGGGCTCGCTCCGACCCGAGTCAGAGCCGGGGCGGCGAATATGTTTCAAAGCGAGATCTTCCGCCGCACATTCGCCACAATCAGCGGAGTACCACTGGAGCTGTACACCACCGACGGTGCCGAGGGTGCGGCGCGCGCGGCCGGGATCGGTACCGGGCTGTACTCGACGGCAGACGCTTTTCGAGGGCTGATGAAAGAGGGCGAGATAGAGCCCGACATGAGCGCTCGTCCGGCAACGGTTGAGGCATACGAGAGGTGGAGAGAGATAGCTTTGAAATCTCTGTGAGATGCTCCTACTCGAAGCAGTCGGGAAGAATCGATAACACGGAGAGACACCGACCCTTAACGAGTAACTCGCTTCAAAATCTGCTCGGGATCAACCGGATTGCCGCTCTTCCGAACTTCGAAGTAGAAATTCCGTCCCTTGAGGTCGGGCTCACCCGTAACGCCGACCGCCTGATCCTGCCCCAGCAACTCACCGGCTTTCACCAGACTCTTTCCGAGGCGGCCATAAAGCGAGTAGCTCCGCGAACCGTGATCAACGACTACCACGGTTTCGTAACCGGGGAGGTTGCCCACGTACGCCACCTTCCCCGCAAGCACCACAAAGACCTCGGTCCCGACCGTTGTGGCAAACTCGAGTCCCTTACTAAAAATCATATCGGCGAAATCGGTCACCTTTACCTTACCGAACTTCTGCACAACGGTGCCCTTCACCGGAGCCGATATCCGGATCGCTGAGGCAAAGAGCCCGCCCGGCACCAGCTCGATCTTTCGAGGCGATATAACATCACCTGACGGGATCTTACCCTCTTCGCGGCTCTCCTTATGCTCATCGGGGACCTCCGGTGCGACGATAGTTGGAGTCTCAACTGTACCCTCCTGTGGATTAGCGGGAACGATGGTATCGGCGCTCATGATCGCTGCCATCAAGGCCTCGAGCTTCTCCGCCTCCTTACGGAGCTTCGCCAGGGAGGCCTCCGCCAGCTTTTTCTTCTGAGAAAGCTGGTCTCCCAATACCTTGAGCTTTGCAGCCTGGGCTTCTGCATCAGCGCGTGTTGCCGTTGCCGAATCCTGCACGACCTTCCGTTCTTTGTACGTGAGCTCCAACTCGGCGCGTCGCTCGTTCAGCGCTCTGACCGCCACCTTAACACCGGCGAATCGCTCCTCGTCCGTCGTTCGCACGGATCGGACATAGACCGCAACCTTTTCCATGTCGACTCCGTCAGCGCGCCACATAAAAGAGCGTGCGATGTGCGGCGAGGAGCTCATGTACAGAGCCCGCAGCCGTTTAATAATCTTGACCTGCTGCTCAATAACCGCTGCTTCGGCCGCTTGCACCTTTTGCAGCAATAGATCTCGCTCCCGCGACAGCTCCTCCACCTTCGTGAGTAGCCCCTTCTCCTCCCGCTTGAGCCTCTGAATAGTCGCTTCAAGCTCCTTGCGCTGCTTCACGAGCGCATTGAACTCCGACCGCATGCGAGCGATCTCTCCCTCGTATTCCGCGACCCCAAGTCGTATCTTTTCGAGCTTAGCACCCAGCTCCACACTTTCTTGCGCCAAAGCAGCCCGACCGGCGATGACAAAAACAAGAACCACGAACACGCAGAACCTGCGCATCTATTCCTCCGTCGCCAGGAAACGACGCACCGCAAGGAAGCTGCCCGTCATACCCACCATCCCGCCTGCTACCAAGATCCACGCAATCGCCCATAAAGAGAGGAATTGAAACTGGGGAAAAAGAAACTGCAACAGATCCGTTCGGAGCAGCGCGTCTCGAACGAAGAGAAAAACCGAGAACACCAAAAGCAATCCGAACACAGCGCCTATAATCCCTTGCAACAACCCTTCGAGCACATAGGGCGCGTAGATCGCCCCGCGCCTCGCCCCGACAAGTTGCATGATCTCAACCTCCATGCGGTGAGTATACAGAGCCAATTTAATAGTGTTTGCGATAATGAAGCCCGTAATCCCGAGAATGAACAAGACTCCGAGGAGTCCCCCGACCTCTACGATCTTGAGGATCCGCCTGAGCTGCTGAATGACCCCACGGCTGTAACGAATCGCCTCGATGCGGGCGTCGCCCGCGAGCTTTTCAGACAGTGCGGCGTGTAAGCGCTCCGCTTCATCCGGTTTGTCAATCTTGATGTCGAGGGAGGGAGGCAAGGGATTCTCGGCATCCAGACCATCAAGGATCGCCGCATCCTCCCCCAGCATGCCCTTGAAGCTCTCGAGCGCTTTGAGCTTGTCTGTGTACACCACCGGCAAGTCACCCAAGAGCGGAGCGATCTCCCTCGAGATAACCTGCGCATCATCTGCACTGACAGCGTCTTTGAGAAACACGTTAATCATGACATCGCCCGACTCCTGCGAAACCGCGATCGAGCAGTTACGAACAACAAGAATGAAGACGCCGAGCATGAAGAGCGCTATTGCAATGGTGACCGTTGTCAGCGTCGCCGTCACCGACGATCGCGAGAGGTTTTCGTAGGCCCTACGCAACACATGACCGGTAAGTGCTCCCAAAGACGGACGTTCGACGCCCTGCCCTTCGCCCCAGATCGTGACCAATCCAATAGATGCTCGTTCCTGCTGCAACCCCATATCTCTCGCGACTGCGCACTATTTCCTACGAGTGCACAAACCCCTTTGCGTTGATAAAGTCTCCGATTATCTTGCCCCTATCCAGCACGATAGTTCGCTTGTTGAGTTCTTCGATAATCGACAGGTTGTGAGTCGCAACCACTACCGTAACGCCAGCAGCATTAGCCTCGAGCAAGAGATCGAACACCCGCCGACTCATAGCTTGGTCGAGATTTCCCGTCGGCTCATCAGCTAGGATGAGCTTGGGCTTTCGGATGAGCGCTCGTGCAATAGCTACTCTCTGTTGCTCACCTCCCGACAACATCACGGGATAGGCCTCAGCCCTGTCTTGCAGCCCCATAGCATGCAGAAGTAGGAGCGACAGCCGCTTACGTTCTCGCACCCCTACGCCCAGCACTTCGAGACCGTAGGCGACGTTGTCGAGAACATTCCGACGCGGAAGCAATTTGTAATCTTGAAATATCACACCTACGTGCCGCCGCAGCTCAGCGATACCATCTCTACCGATCGAGCTGAGATTACGTCCATCGACGAGAACCTCTCCCGTCGATGACTGCTCTGCCCCGAAGAGCAGCTTGAGCAGCGTACTCTTTCCAGCACCGCTGGCACCGGCGATAAAAAGAAAATCTCCGGCCTCCACCTTGAGGTCGACACCTCGCAGGGCCGCTTGGTCTTGAGGATACAATCTTGAAACGTTGTGGAGGTGGATCATATGCGAGTCGATGAAAAGATGCTCACCTATGAAGAAGAGGGCTCATTATTCTGCGTGACATACGTGTAGCACAATTCTGAAAGCTGCTTGACTAAGGTTTCCCTAATGATGTTGCGCCGGAATTCCTTCCCACGATACAATCTTTCTCATCAAAGCGCACTAAGTAGAAACGTCATCAAGAGTTTTGGCCTTCGTAAGATGTATCCCGTTTCGATAAATCGAGCTAGCTCCTCATTTCATTGGTTCATGCTCCTGGTAATCGGGTTATTTGCTTATGGCTGTAGTGCTCACAGAACGCATGAGCCAACCTCTCTCGCATTCGCTGGCGAAGCGCTCACAATCGACGCTCGATGTCACAAAACCTCGAGCGAGAGAGGATCTCCATATGTGTACATCTGTGACAGCAACAGCGGCCCGCTCTTCGTCACGGCGGTGCGCCAATGTGGGATACCCGAAAAGCTGTCCTATCAGGCAACAACGCGTCAGCTTCTGGTGGGGATGACGAATCTCGAACTTTTGAGTCAGACCCCCGTTTCGATTGCCGACACGAAAGCGCTGCGTTCCACCTTTCGCGGAGTGATTGATGCCGACACAGTTCTGGCGGCAACTTTCACGCAACGCGAAGACGACTGCATAACTGACCTCGTAGTGTGGAAAGCCACCTCACCCTCCCTGAGCAGCTCGGAGGAGATCGACCCCTTCAACCTGGCCGCAACCGAGATCGCCACCATGATTCGGCCCGAGCATCTACTGTCGCAGCGAGGGTGATATGCGTAACTTAAAAAGCTACGCGGAAGCACTCGGAGCTTACACGATCCTGCTCTTTAATGTTGTTCGCGACATACTGCGGCACGGTATCAACTTCAGGGAGGTAGTTCGTCACATTATAGCAATCGGCCTGAGCTCACTGCCGATAGTTCTGCTCACGGCTGTCTTTACGGGCATGGTGCTCGCTATTCAAACCTCCTACGGCCTGCACCGCTTCGGGGCAAAGAACTATGTCGGAAATCTCGTTGGGCTGGCTATTGCGCGGGAATTAGGACCCGTTCTCACGGCAATTATGGTGTGTGGTCGAGTGGGTGCCGGTATCGCCGCAGAACTTGCATCGATGGTCGTGACCGAGCAGGTAGATGCGATCCGTGCGCTCGGCGGTAATCCGATCCGGCAACTCGTTACGCCGCGCATCATTGCCGGCATGATCTCCATGCCGCTCCTGGCGGGACTCGCGGTCATAACTGGAGTCATGGGAGGACTGATCGTGGCGGTACTAGAGCTCAACATCACCGCGTATACCTACTACCGCTCGTATCTGTACGCTGTGGTCATACGAGATGTGACCGATGGACTCACCAAGAGCATCGCCTTCGGATTGATAGTCGTCTCGATCTCTTGCTTTAAAGGGCTCAGATGCCGTGGGGGAACGGAGGGGGTCGGCCTCACCACAACCTCCGCGGTCGTCACCGGCTGTCTGATGATCTTCGTGTCGAATTTCTTCATCACCAAACTCCTCATACTTCTGCACTTTCAATGACCACACTACCCCCTCCCATCCAATTCGAAGACGTTCACATGAGCTTCGGGAGCACCGTGGTGCTAAGGGGGATTAATTTCTCCCTTGCGCCCGGGGAGGTCACGACGCTGCTGGGACCGAGCGGCTCGGGTAAGACAATTATCCTGAAGCTTATCATCGGATTGCTATCTCCCAGCGCTGGCACCGTTCGCGTCATGGGTCAGGATCTGAAATCTCTCAGCGAAGAGGAGCTGCGTAAAACTCGAGGATATATAGGGATGCTCTTTCAGAGCGCCGCGCTCTTCGACTCTCTCACCGTATTCGAGAATATCGTGTATGGGTTACGTGAAAGGGGGGAGAAGGACGAGAAAAAGCTGGCCGATGTGGTCGCAAGCAAGCTCGACATGGTGGGACTTTCGGGGATCGAGAGCAAGCTGCCCTCCCAGCTATCGGGAGGGCAGCGCAAACGGATAGGCCTGGCGCGAGCGCTCGCTACCTCGCCGAAGATCATGTTGTACGACGAACCGACAACAGGTCTCGATCCCACCTCAACCCGCAAGATCGACGATATGATACTAAACTTCGCCAAGGAACAGGGCATCACATCGCTTGTGGTAACCCACGACATAGCGAGCGCTCGTCGGGTTTCAGATCGTTGGATGCTGATTAAATCCGGAGTGATCGCGGCAGACGGTCCGGCGGCAACCATCTCAGAGCAGAACCCACTCGTGAATGATTTCGTAACAGGAAGGTGGAAGGAGGAGCAGTGAAGATCGGAAACGAGATGAAAGCGGGACTCTTTGTATTAGTCAGTCTGGTGCTGATCGGTGCGCTTATCCTAATCATGGGACGGGAGCGGCAGATATTTGCCAAACAGAGTGAGTTCTATGCCACGTTCAAGGACGTCAAGGGGCTCGCTGAAGGATCGCCGGTTCGCCTCGGAGGTATATCGATCGGGAGAGTGGCTCGTGTGGGATTCTCCAAGGATCTCTCCGACACTCGCGTGCATGTTACCATTTTGGTGAACGACACCTATCTCGAGCGAATCCGACCCGATTCCATGGTGGCGATTGAAACCCAGGGGCTTCTAGGCGACCGCTTTGTGAGCATCAGCTCAGGAACCCAAATCGGTGTTGCTCCGCCCAAAAGTGCGCTCCCTTCTGCCGAGGTCGCTGATTTTGCGCAAATACTTCAGACGGCTCACGCTGCTGTGGACAACACCGCAGAGATAACTCAGCGCATCAACCGCTCACTCGAGGGACTCTCTCCCGAAACCTTCACGAATCTCGCCTCTGCAGCCAAGAGTGTCTCCGAAATCTTCGAAGCGGTAAAAACCGAACAAGGTTTTCTACACCGGATCATCTACGACGAAAAAGGTGGAGAGAAGTTAGTCAACAGTATTGCCCAAGCGGCGCAGGACGTCAGCTCCACGATCAGCGAGGTGAAAGCCGGAAAGGGATTACTACACGCAATTATCTTCGAACCGAAAGGTAAGGAAACGGTAGATTCTATCCTAAAGACCTCCGAGGGGTTGGCTACGTTGTTCAGAGAGATAAAGGATGGGAAGGGCCTCGCACATGATCTCATCTACACAGACGTCGAACCCGGTGCCGTCACCAAGAAATTAGAGACAGCCATCGCAGCGATAACAGCAACTGCCGAAAACCTCAAAGTAGCTTCGCATGCGCTTGCCAACGGCCAAGGCACCCTCGGTGCACTACTAGTAGACCCTCAGCTCTATGACAATGTGGTCGAGATAACGGGAGGCGCAAAGCGTAGCTTCCTCTTAAGGCAAGCGATTCGCAGCTCTTTGAAGCCATAAACAGTGAGAGTTATGCAACTATCACAGGTGCAGCTCCAGGTACCGGTTCGACGTGTACCGGATGGTCGGCGGTATCCTCGTTAGCTGCGTCGTCTAAGGTAGTGAGGTTGGCCTGGAGGCCCCCTACTCTTTTGAGGTTGGCCTGGAGGCCCCCTACTGGTTGGCCTGGAGGCCCCCTACTCTTTTGGCCTGGAGGTTTTGGCCTGGAGGCCTCCTACTCGCCGCAAGCAACTTTTCCCCTCAAAATCCGATCTCTTCTCCACTATGCCATCACCACCAAGAATCTTGAGTAAAGGGAAGCTTCACCTGATCTCTTCCAGGGTCGAGCAAGGTCTACCC
>JBILFA010000068.1:0-18377 GCA_044351795.1 Bdellovibrionota bacterium
TATAAGAACTACGGTTTTTGACATGTGTGCCTCCAGGCGTACTGCTAGTCTCCGTGACGTGCACGAAGAAATGGCGACAATCTCAACAAGATCTGCTGCCTCTCGAAGTGCTCTATCCACTCGCTTACCTCGAGAGACGACTCATCGGAGTTTGGTGGCACAATACCCGCGTCACATGCCGCTCCGATCTCATGCTTGGCTTTCCGTCTGTAGACGGAGAGAGTCCGGTCTAAAGACCGTCCGACTTCGAAGTAATCCTCCGACAAGGTGACCACAACAGGAACTCGAGAGGCCCCGTGAACTCTGAGTTCGTCCCTGACTTCTGGAATCGCTTGGTTGTCCAGAAATCTTATTTCGACTGTGGGCGAGGCCGCGCCGATCGCTGCGAGAATCGGTCCTTGTCGAGCGCAGTCGCCACACCAAATCCCGGAAAGCACAAGCACACTCATGCGACGATTGAAGGACGCGAGCAGCTCGAGCTGCTCCGTTTTCAACGACAAGCGCTTCTCGTATGCGCGCCATTTCTCTTGCTGCTGCACTGTGCCGCTTTCAACGTACGCATCGTAGGATTGAGCAGCTGTAAAAGCCCTCCGCCACAGGTCGCTTCGAATGTCGAATAAAGTTGATTCAGCCATAATCCAATCCTATAGCAATTTGAGCGCAGCACACGTTCGGTAGCGCGACCCATGCGCAGCTGCACACGATTCCAAGAGATAGAGGGTGTGTATGTTGTCCTCCTCCGAGGAGACTTCCATCCCTTCCAGAACCTCTCGGACCCCCGTCATCGCACCGGGATTTTTGACGCGCCCGACAGTTATATGAGGCGTAGAATTCCCTTTCTCAATCCGAATGTCAAAAAAGGAGGGAGCAACTCATCAACGGTAGCACATAGCCGTGTCCATGCATCTGCTGCTACGTCAACACCTACTCAACGAATGCCGAGTACAGACCTTTTAAACCCTGCGCGAGTGATTTGCTGACTTCAAAGCCGCGACTCTCAAGCTTCTTTGCTAACATCAAGCAGCACTGCTCAGAGCTAGAGTCTCTCATGACATTGAAATTTCACACCCTCAGTATATAGGAGTTTGTTGTCTTCTACGGCCCAACTTGGCTACGCCAAGATTGCGCTCGCCCAGCTATTCTCCTTCATTTTTTTCAAAAATGAAGGAGGCTGGGTTTATATATAATCCAAGATCGACATTCGTAACACTTTAGCGGTCACGGTGTATGACGCTTCTAAAGCACTCTGAGCCCGTGCCAAGTTCGCTGCTGACTCGGTTTCATCTATGTTCTGAATCCGTCCAAGCACATCCTCGGCGGAATTTCTGGTCAATCCCAACAGGGATTCCGCTGTCTCTATCCGACGGAGGCGTCCACCCAAACTGACACGCTCAGGCAGAATTTCATTTTCACGAGCCGAATTAAGCATGTCTATTGTGCTCTTGATAGCAGCAGTCTGGGCTCCATAATCGTTCGGCATATTGTATGCGGCACCGCTACCGTCGGGAGCGCCGGTCGCAGGGAGTGTCTGGTAGCCGCCGAGAGCCCTACCGAGCCTTTCCATAGCCTGGATAGTGGTACTGAACAACTTATCCGCAGGCGTGTTGATCGTGATACTCAAATTATCGGTCAGATCAATGGTCTTCGTTATCGCAGTTCCGAGCTCTGCATCGAAGGCATACCGTACTGATGCGTTTCCGGAAGCGGGAACGGAATACGTTGTCGGGTCAAATGGAGGATCATCGTCATCGCCTCCACCGAAGATATAGCGGCCCTGAAAGGTTGAGTTAGCAAGGCTCGTTACATGATCCCTGATTTGATAGATCTCTTCAGCCAAATGGGCGCGTGCCGATACGCTGAGCGTTTCGTTAGCACCCTGTGTTGCCACCTCTTTGGCACGAATGATGAGCTCGTTCATTTGACTCATCACGGTATCTTGAAACTGGAGGATGTTCTTTGTTTGCGCAACTGTAGTGGTATAGCTGTCGATTTTCTGAAGCGTTTGTTGGTAACGAGAGACCGTGCCGGAATCTGTGGAATCCCCCGGCAGCGGGACCTTCAAGCCGCTGGAAACCTCTCTCGAATACTTGTCGAGTCGCTGCTTATTCGCGAGCGTGTTCGTTATGAGTCCGCGCTGTGCTTGGTTTTCCGAGATACGTGTCATATCAAGCTCACAATCTGATCGAGAAGTTCACCTGCCGTTTTGATCATTCGCGCCGACGCTTGAAATGCCTTCTGATACTTGATTAAGTTGGCAAACTCTTCATCGAGACTCACAGCCGATACCTCATCTCGACGATTCGAGGCTGCATTAAAGTTCTGCTCTGCTACTCGGGCATTGATTTCCGCACTATTTTTGGCATTTCCCACATACGAGACCGTTGAATTATACAATTCGTCGAATGTGCCTCTAAACGAGAACGCTCCGACTGAGAAGGTGAGGTTACTACTTCTCAGTCGAGCCAGGGCTTGCGCATTCCGTCCGTCACCGGGCTGAAACAGGGTCGTACCAACTGTCGGATCCAGATCTCGGGCCGCCGCAAATTCCGCCGGGTCGGTTACTCCCAAGCGTAAGATACTGGAGAAATTATCGATACTGAGGGCAGGATTCGTAAGGTCCGAGTATTCCGGAATTCCATCGCCGTCATCCTTCACCCCTGTCGATGTGAAGTCGAAAAGTCCAAATGCTCCGGGGGAATTTCCGTTCAAGTCACCGGCATTTCCGGGCGTGTCACCGAGGTATGTTCGATTCACATCGACCAGTAGAGAGCGAGTGAGAGCCTCAACTCGCGACGCTATGGCTACCAGCATGCCGTCAGCTTGAAATGATGAAGTATTGGTGACTGCGGCATAGCCCCGCATTTGTAGGATTCCTCCCAAACTACCCGACCCGGCCTTGATGACCTGTGTGAGATCGACATGAGAAGGCGCGCCGCTCGTGCCGTAGTCATACACTACGTAGTTGAGCGTCTCTCCTGACAGAGAAGGTGGGAGAGTGCTCCCACCGAAGGTAGGCGCGGCAGTCACACTCAGCTCTCGAGAGGTCGCTTCGTTGACGAGGGGAAACCCGTTTTCCAAGAACACGCTGTACATGCCGTTCTTGTTGTCGACCAACTTATACTGCACCTTCTCTGCCAAGCGCTGAAGAAGCAGCTCACGTTGATCTCGTTGCTCTATGGCCGTCTGGCCGGAAGCCTCCGTCTGACCGATCATTCCGTTGAGAGCCGCAATCTGCCGGGCATATACATTGACCGTCTCAACTTCCGATGGCAATCTGTCGTTGAGATCTTTTTGTATCTGAGCGACCGTAGTGAACACGTTCCGAATGCTTGACACGAGATCGTCGCCGCGTTGTATGACATTCTGGCGGAGGTCCACGTTAGCAGGATTCAAGCTCAATTGATTAAGCGACGAAAAGAAATCATTCACCGCTGACCCGATCGTGGCGCCCGTGCCATTGAGGCTGAAGAGCTGCTGCACACGGTTTAGGTAGTCGTCGTTGATTTTTGTTTGTGCCATCTTACCGGTAGCCGTTCGTAAGAGCTCCTCGACGAAGGTATCGGAGATACGCTTTACATCCGAAACCTCCACGCCGCTGCCGATTTGAATTCCACCCGTGCCACTCCCGGCCTCGGTTCGGGTCTGAAGCTCGACCTGTCGGCGCGTGAATCCGGGAGTATTGACGTTCGCGATATTGTTGGCGGAATTTGAGATGAGCGCCTGCTGAGCTGTGAGAGAGCTGATCGCGTTGTTGAGAATCTTTACGCCGTAGTTGGCCATGGCTCTTCTGGGTTTCTCTGCGGCACTTTTTGCCGGATGCACGTACTCTAGAAAATACAGAGCAAACGAGATGCCATGTCATGTAGTCGGTCTGATAATAGGAGAAAGAAGAGAGGGTCTTCGCGAAAGTGAAAGAATTTCCCGTCACCGCACCGGAAACGGAACAATATTAGGCTCGGCCCAAGGATGAGCCTGCACGCGGCACTGTAGGTTGTAGACTCTCGGTAACCGTCCCGAAGGCATTATAGCTCTTGGTCACAGGCTGTGTTGCCGACCACAGGATCGAGAGCGATCCGTTGACTAATCCGAGTGAAAAGTTGAGAACCTGGTTGAATTCGCGACTTTTTTCCTCGACGTGGGTGATCTTCTGCTTGAGCTTTTGGACTAACGTCAAAAGACGCTTCTTGTCCGAAGGAGCACAGCGGCTCTCGATCAGGTCGGACACTTTTACGGATTCGCTTCCTCCTAAGGCTGTCACGAGTCTTACTCGCTGGTCACGGAGCTTGGAGAGATTTTCTACAGAAGCCTCTCGTTTCACACCAAGCTCGACGACCTCTTCAGGCTTAAGAGCTACGACTGACTTTTGCTCCTCGAACAGAAGACCGAGATAGAGATCGCACTGAGCGAGCTCTTCATTGAGGATCTTTTCCAAAGAACGAACAGCTCCCGGGTCGAGTTTCATGTAGCCGCCGTTATTTTACCGGTTATCACCGCCCCCAAACATCACCTCGAGTGAGAGTTCCTCCCCGATTGCTTGCGCCACTGCGTTCATAGGAGGCGCATAGGTGCCGCTTTGGATTTGCTCCTTGAGCTTGGCGAGCTTCTGCCGCCTCTCCTCGGCCATCTTGACGGGATCGAGTTCTTCTCGGAAGAAGGCACCGATGGCAGAGAACTTCACCGAATCAGTATCCGCTCGGCCTGCTTGATTTGCCCCTACTGCCTCTGCAGCTCGCTGAAGGCCCTGTGTCGCATTGCGGCGAACTGCCGACTGTTCCGCGGCCAATTCATCTTGAGCCTTCCTCGTTGTTCCGTCGTTGCTACCCGATCCAGGTATCTTCATAATCCCGTCCTTTGGAAGAAACTGCCGACTCTCTTACGTCACCTGATGTAAGATGCACGAAGTATACAAAAAGTTACGTGCCTTTTGCTAATCGATTGATATCCTTCAATATTACTTCCTTTATTCCTATTCCTCGGCCTTCAGCTATGGAATTTGCCAAGGCCTCGTTGAGCATATCCTTGTACGTTTGCTCCTCACTACTGCCGGAAATCAACTCACCCTTCGGCACGGTATTCCACATCGACTTCAACATCTCATGTGTCAGGAGGGCCTCAAACTGCTCGGCGGCTTTTACCGGATCCTGCGTTTCCGGCAACTTTGCGGGCCCCAATCCCATAGTGCTGACTGCGCCACTGTCCAACGGTTTCAACGTATCCATATCACCTCTACATAATCTCCAGGTCGGCATGCAACGCGCCCGAGCGCTTCAACGCCGAGAATATCGAGATAAGATCGCGCGGTGTCGCTCCGAGGGCATTGAGCCCCTTTACGAGATCTCCCAAGGTCACCTCCCCTCCGACGATCTGCAAGGCGTTCACGTCCTCTCCTACGTTGATGTCGGTATTAGTTACGGTGGTCGTGTCTCCGGCAGCGAGTGCATTAGGCTGGGATGCTTCCGATTCCGACCTAATCGAGATGTTCAAGTTACCATGGGCAAGCGCGATCCTACTTATCGTCACACTTTCGCCCACAATGACAGTACCTGTCCGCTCATTTACCACCACACGCGCTCCTATATCTTGCTCTACCGCGAGCTGCTCAAGAGTAGCCATGAGCGCGACCGGATCTCCCACATGACCGGAGTCGATTGGAACTTCTACCGACGCCGAATCAATTGCTAAGGCCGCAGGTCGGCCGATGTGCCTGTTAATCACCTTCACGACCCTTGTCATGGTAGTAAAGTCCGGCTGTCGGAGGACGATCCGGATTTTGCTCGCTTGAAAGAGATCAAAAGGGATTGTTCGCTCTACCAAAGCACCTGCGGAGATGGTTCCCACGGTCGGATGGTTCTTCTGGGCGGAATCTCCTCCTTCAGAGACAGCGAAGCCTCCGAGATTCACGCTTCCTTGAGCCACGGCATAGGTATTGCCGTCTGCCCCCTTGAGAGGCGTGAAGACTAGAGTGCCTCCCTGAAGACTCTTCGCGTCTCCCATCGAGGAGATCTGCACATCGATCTTACTACCGGGCCTGACGAATGCCGGAAGAGTAGCGGTCACCATCACAGCGGCGACGTTCTTGACTTTAATCTCTTGAGGCAAACTTCTCACCCCCATCTTCTCCATCATGTTGGCGACGCTTTTGAGAGTGAAGTCGACCTTACCGTCTCCCGTTCCATTGAGGCCGACGACCAAGCCGTAACCTAGCAACTGGTTTCCTCGAACTCCTTCGATATCGGCGATATCTTTTAGGCGTGCACCAAATGCATCCTGAGCTAGCATCAACACCGCTATCGCGAGCACCTTCATTGTTCTCGTTAAAATGGCCACAAAATCCTCAGCAATCGTGATAACCATCCACCGTACTGCGCCTCTCCTACTGTTCCTTTGCCATAATAGTCGATCCGAACCTGTGCAATCTGGGAGGCATTTACCTCGTTAATTGAATTAATGTCGCGTTGGCGCACGAGGCCCGAAATGACGAGAACCTGCTCTTCGTTATTCACTGCAATGATCTTCTCACCCTCGATACGAAGCAATCCGGACGGCAGCACCTCCGCTACTACTGCGGACACTCGCGCGTTCAATTGAGCTTGACGCAATGTACGCCCCTCTCCACGAAAATCGTTACGTGTTTGTGCTTGAATCAGACTCGTGAGGTCCGGCGGATTTGTCCAGTTTTGCGTCTGCTGTTCCAACCCAAAGAAGTTCTCTATTGCGGCTAAGTACTCACTCTTTGCTTTCACTTCCGTGTTAGCCAGCTGTTGTCCAAGCGATTGCTCAGTCACTACAATTGTGACCAAATCCATCGGCTGCCATGCTCGGAAATCGCGGAACACTTCGTTAGTTGCGCGGCTCTCTCTCCACAGAGAGGATGTCGTCCCTGGATCTCCAAGAGGTAATGGGCCACTGTAACTTCTTTGCAAAGGATCCTGGCTTCGAACGACCTGAATGTCTCTTTCTTGGAAGCTCGAATCAAGTTCTGCTGCCACCCGCTTGACCCGAGGTCCACCCGACTCAGGCAGTACAAGCGGCTGCGATGCAGCACGTGCCCTCTCGGCCTCGACGAGGCGTAGCTGTCCCCGTCCGTCCAGCGGCTCCTGCCGAATAACTTCACCCATCCACGCCATCGTCTCTTCAGCCGCACCTGGAACTTTCGAGTACCGTACTGAAGGAACGTACGGATATGGAGGTAGGGTCGGAGCACAACCGACGCTACTAGCTGCTATGCTCATAAGCAGGCACACTCCACATTGCCTCATGCCCTGAGAGATATATCCCTGCTTTTCGTTGGTCATGCGTGTCATCCCTCTACTACCACCAGTCCTTCGTCCGCAACTCTACCGATCACGACCCTCTTGGAGTTTTCGTTGCGGACTTTTATTTCTGATCCAACGATTCCGTTCTCAAGAGCAATACCGCTGGCTGTGACCTCCAATTGCCCTCGCTTGAAGAGTAAGGTAACGCGAGATCCTGACTTAACCACCGGTGGGATCATGAGCATCGAGCTCGAGACGATCTCTCCTTGTCCCACGTCACGAGTCAGCTGGAATCCCACGATATCACCGAGATTCTCGACGGCATCTCGGCTCCCCTTGGTCTTAACCACTCGACTCAACTCTATGTCTTCGGCTGTAACAACCGCCCCGCGCCTCAGTGGTCGTGATGCTACCGGTATTGTGCGCCACTCCTCGGCAAAGGCCCTAAGCTGAAACCGGGCCTCGTCACTCTTTGAAAGAGACCGGTAGTCCACACCAAAATGGCCTGAGTGCGTTGCGTGCAGACCTAACACCTCGACACCGTTACTGTCGGTGGAGATCCGAATCGGCTTCTCGACGATAAGTTTCTTCAGCTCTACCTGTCTCTGGCTCTTGTCGAGGAACGACACCAGCGCCTTCTCTAACTCGTCTATCCCAACCTCGCGGAAGGCTCTCGTTACCGATATCTGCCGCGGCAGAGAGTAGCGAATGTAGTCCAAACGTATCCCCTCGTCTCTCAGACGCTCAAGCACCTTTGTCCCCTCGATCTCCATGCTCTCTCCCGCCTTCGGGCTGGCAGCGATAGTGATTTTGCGTAGCCGAATCATGGCCTCGTCATCTTGAACACGAGGAGACTCAACATGAGCTACATCTGCGAGGCGAATCGAGGGCTCAGTTACAACCACCTCGCTTTTCCCTTGTACATTGATGGATGAACCAGGCTCTATTATTTCAGACAGCGCCGGGCACGGAGACATGATGCCTAGTAACAAAAACGTCAATCGCAATCGGATACTATTCATTCAACTACCTCTTCAAGTTAATCGCCTGGGAGAGCATCTCATCTGACGTTGTAATGCCCTTCGATGAGGCCTCATACGCGCGCTGAGCGGTGATCATGTTAACTACCTGCTCGACAACGCTCACGTTGCTACTTTCCAAGAAACCTTGGCTCACAGTTCCAAACCCCTGCTGGCTAAAAATTCCTTGTAAGGGAGCACCCGAAGCTTGCGTTTCTTCGTACATATTGTATCCCATCGCCCGTAGCCCAGCGTTATTCGGGAATCTAACTGCGGTTATCTGTCCAACTTGAGTCGGTGCTGCGACTCCCGGCTGCTTGACGCTGACAAAGCCGTCCTTCGAGATCGTAATCCCCTGTGCATCGTTGGGAAGGGTGATCCCCGGAGCAACGAGGTATCCATCAGAGGTTACAAGCTCTCCGTTTTGGTTTAGTTGCAGTGCCCCGGCTCGCGAGTATGCTAACGTGCCGTCTGGCCGAGTAATTTGGAAAAACCCGTCTCCTTCAATCGCTAAGTCGAGTTGATTTCCGGTAGAGACGACATCGCCCTGCGTGAATACCTTTTGGACAGCCGCCGTTTTGACTCCGAGACCCACCTGGATTCCACTTGGGTTCAAAGTTGACTGCGACGTTGGTGCCCCCGGCTCAACCACGTACTGATACATCAAGTCTTGAAAATCAGCGCGACTCTTCTTGAAACTGGTCGTATTGACGTTCGCCAAGTTATTGGAGATGACGTCGATGTTGGTTTCCTGAGCATTCATGCCGGTTGCCGATGTGTATAGAGCTCTAATCATACTGGTGCCTCTTTAAAAACCGCCTACGAACGTCTGCCTACCTGAGTAATAGCGAGTGTATTTAGTGAATCGATCGCCGTTGCTGCCTTGGTGTACGCCTCGAAAGCACGACTCGTAGTTATCAGATCAACCATCCCGGAGATCGCGGATACGTTCGACATCTCGACCGCCTGCGGCTCAACCATCGCCTCAACCTGAGTTGGCTGTCCCCCTGCACCCGTTAATCGAAAGCGAGTTCCTGCGACGTGCTCCAGACCGTTGGGGTTTTCAAAGCGGGCAACCTGCAGGCGACTGACCGTTTGACCCAAGACACGAATACTTCCGTCTGAGGAGATGGAGGCACCCGGCCCATTGATCTGGATAGCGCCGCCATCCCCCTGGACCTGAAATCCATCTTGGGTCACCAACTCCCCGTTTCCGTTTAGGGTGAAATTGCCAGCGCGCGTATAAGCAGGCCCCTCGGGAGTGTTGATAATGAAGAAGTCCTTGGCGTTCTTCAGAGCGACATCGAGCGGATTCCCGGTGGTGCGGATCGGGCCCGCAGAGAAGTCAGTCTGTGCTTTGATGCCGCTGACGTTCGGCACCTGAATTTGATCATTGGCAGCAAACGGATCGTCGGATGCCACAGCGGATGCCAACGTCTGATCGAACTGCTCCTGATCGGCCGCTAGGAGCTGCCGTTTAAAGCCAATGGTGTTTATATTGGCTAAGTTGTTGTTCTGTATCTCGAGCTTCTGCATCTGATAAACTCCTGCAGAGGCTGCCGCGTACCATCCGATATCCATCGTCTATGCTCCTAGATGGTTGTTGTCTGGCGACGAATACTTCCAAGGACGCCGAGTCTCGAGTCTTCTACCGGCACCGAGGTGCCCTTGGTCTTCTTCGACTGCTCTTCTTCTCGCTCAATCTCAATCATCTGAGATAACATCCGCACCTCTTCAACGGGCAGGCGCGTTTGAGCGGATACCTGCTCGAGCTGTCTTCCCTGTTTGAGCAGAGCCTCTGCAGCAGCGTAAATTTTCTGCATGTTTCTCTGCTCGGGTGCTTCGCGGGCTGGATAGGCACTAGCCTTTCGAGAAGGCTCTTGTGATGCTGGCTCCGCAACTCTCTGCTGGCTAGCAGAAGAGGATGGACGTGCACTCTGTCCCTCCTCTCGTCTCACCGACGGAGTTCTCGTCTCTGTGTTGTAGGCAGTCGCAGAATCAAGTTGCGGTCTCGTACGATGATACCCGGCCTCTTCGAACATCGGTGGTTCCGGCTCTTCCACACGTTTCGCCATCTGTTGGCGAGAGTACTGTTGTCGAGCTGCTGGCTCATTGAAAGAATGTTGAGAACTACGAAGCTCTACCTGGTGACGTCGTAGAGCATCCTGCTCTTCTTTGTAGCTCTCCTTCAACTCGGCGATGAGCTCTCGGGCGTTATCCAGAGCTATCTGGATCTCCTTACCTCGATCTTCACCGGCAGTAACTGAACGATTGAGACGTCCCTCAGCTTCGGCTATGTCGACCAGAAGCTTTTGCAGATTTTGTTCCCGACGTAGAAGCTGCTCGTTCAGGTGTCGACCCGCCGCATCGGCGTCGCTGATCAAGCTGCGAAGACCGGCTTCGAGCTCCAGCGTTCGAGGGAGCATCGCCTGCGCTCTGGAAGCCTTCATCCAGCGAAACGCCATCACAAGTATGGCCGTTACGAGAGAGAGATCGACAGCTAGCCGCCATATGATTATCTGGTTGCCCATGGTTCCTCACGTACCCAAGACTTCAACTGCCCCGTCAAAAAGCCGACTATCTGACAACGCACTCCGTCAGATGATTGACCCTTTGAGCTTTCTTGCTCCTGCTAACCAGTTGAATTAGCATCAGCCTATCTCCAAACTGTGGATCGGCAGGGGCTCTCGGTATTACCAAGGCAAGACCCTTGCCAGCCGCCGACGGAGGACCCTTACAATCTGAAAATCTGGTGCATCGCATGTTCAAAGAACGACTCCTTACCCCCGGCCCCACCATAATTCCCTTAGAGGTACTCCAGGCGATGAACGTGCCGATGCTTCATCACCGTAGTGAGGTGTTCAAAAAGGAGTTGAAGAAGGCCTGCGAGGGAATGCGGTGGCTACTCGGGTGGGATAGCGACCCGATCTTTCTAGCGTGCTCCGGAACAGGCGCGATGGAGGCATCACTCATCAACACCTGCCAAGCAACAGATTCTATTATCACCGTCAACGGCGGAGCGTTCGGTGGACGTTGGGCCAAGATTGCTAAGCGTCTCGGACTTACTGTCCACGAGATATCCGTAGAATGGGGCGCTGCGGTAACCGCGGAGCAGGTACGAGAAGCCCTCGCTGTACACCCGCACGCGCGAGCCTTCTGCATGCAGCACAGCGAGACGTCGACTACGGTTCTCCATCCGGTTGGGGAGGTCCTGAAACTGGTCAAGGGCACGTGTCCGTCGATGTTGACGATTATAGACGGCATCTCCTCTTGCGCGACCACTCCGATGCCGGGGGATTCGTCGATACTAGACATCTACATCGCCGGTTCGCAAAAAGCGTTGATGCTCCCACCAGGGTTAGCCATTATGGCCCTGTCAACACAGGCCTGGGCCACAGTGGAGGCTACGCCGAAACGTTCGCTTTACTTCGATCTCTCCCTCGAACGACGAGCGCTCTCCGGCGGGGAAACTTCCTGGACACCGGCGACAACTCTTATTCTTGGACTTAATGCTGCGATAGAAATCTTCCAGCGTGAAGGGCTCGATGCTACCTACGCTCGTCACAAGATACTTTCAAGGATGGCAATGGCAGGGCTGTCTCATTTGGGATGCTCCATCATGGCACCCCAAGCGCCGTGCCCCAGCGTGACAGGTTTCTTTGCGCCGGAGGGAATCGAGGCAGACGCCCTGCGCACCGAGGTACGTAGATCCTTCGGCATTCGTCTCGCTGGAGGACAGGGACCTTTTAAGGGAAAGGTTGTTCGCATCGGCCATATGGGCTACGTGGATCCTTTCGACGTCATAGCCGCTATTTCGGCGGTCGGGCTTACCTTGAAACTACTAGGGAAGGAAAGCGACACAAATAACGCGGTTGCGGCGGCTCTCAATGAGGTATCGATATGACGCATAGCTCCATGCAAGAGCGGACTGCCGGGCTCTTTACACGAATACAGAACCACATCTGTGAGGCTCTCGAGAAAGTCGATGGGGCAGTTCGATTCAAGGCCGATGAATGGACTCGAACCGATCTCAGCGGCGGCAACGGCGGCGGCGGCATAACGCGAGTCCTCAGCGAGGGCGCGGTATTCGAGAAGGCCGGTGTAAACTTCAGCGCCGTACACGGCCACATGACGCCTGATTTCTCCGCAAAGTTGGGCGGAGCGCGGGAAGAGACCCCCTTCTTTGCCACGGGAGTATCACTCGTTATCCACCCTCGATCTCCTATGGTGCCGACGACTCATGCGAACTGGCGCTACATCGAGCTTGGTAACCAGACATGGTTCGGAGGAGGATCGGATCTTACCCCCTACTACCTCTTTGAGGAGGATGCGGTCCATTTTCACACCGTGCTTCGGGACGTATGCACTAAACACCATCCTGACTACTACGCACGCTTTAAAAAATGGTGCGACGAATACTTCTACCTTCCTCATCGTGGAGAAACTCGGGGGATAGGAGGCTTATTTTTCGACTATCTCGGACGCGATGATGATGCCGATCCAGAGGCTTTATACCGCTTTGCTCACGACCTCGGTTTCGCATTTACCGACCAATACATTCCGATTGTAGAACGTCGCAAGGAAGCATCATACGGCGACCGAGAGCGTGTTTTCCAGTTAGTGCGCAGAGGTCGCTACGTTGAGTTCAACCTACTCTACGATCGCGGCACTCACTTCGGACTTCAAACCGGGGGACGTATCGAATCTATCTTGATGTCGCTTCCCCCATTAGTTCGTTGGGACTATTGCCCAACGGTCGAAGCCGGCTCGCCAGAAGAGACATTGATCACCGCACTGAAAAACCCCAAGGAGTGGGTGGGATAGAAGGCGAGTGGGGTGACTGAAGCGGTTTAGGTGAGCCCCTAGAGGCTGCCGCGCGACGGGCTCTTCGAGCTACAAAAACATTTGAATCGCTTCCCAGCTCGCTATGACTCGCGCCTTGTTCTCGGGCAGCATAGTTGTCATGGGCAACCTGAACACCTCCTGACACAAACCAAGATGCGCCAACAAGGTCTTAACGGCCTGCGGATTGTTCTCGATGAAGATGTCCTTGTAAAACTCCCCGAACTGCCTATCCAAAGAATCGGCGCTCTCAAAATCTCCTGCCAGAGCTGCATCGATAGACCTCTTTACCTGCGCAGGAATTACGTTGGATGCTACGGAGATCGTTCCCCTACCACCGAGCTTCACGATCTCGACATTCTGATCATCGTTTCCTGACAGCACCGAGAACGAGTCGGGAACGCCTTTGATAATATCTCCCACCTGCTCCAAGTTTCCCGAAGCCTCCTTTACACCGACGATGTTAGGAATTCGAGCTAGTTCGACTACCGTCTCGGGATTGATGTTTGCCCCCGAGCGCCCCGGCACGTTGTACAAGACAATCGGCAGATCCGTGGCTTCCGCCAAACACGTAAAATGTTCGACGATCCCCTTTTGAGTCGGTTTGTTATAGTAGGGAGTTGCAGAAAGAATAGCCGCAGGCCGCAAAGGATTTATCTTTGCTACGTACTTCAGCAGCGTCTTGGTGCTGTTCGATGTAAGCCCTAAAATCAGGTGCAGCCGCTCTCCCACCACCTCACGTGCTAGGGCAAAGATATCAATCGTTTCCTCGATATCTACCGTCGGTGCCTCGCCCGTTGTCCCGAGCACAACTACGCCGTCAACTCCGGCATCGAGCTGTCGTAGTAAAAGCTTTTGGAAAGCGGCGACGTCAAAATTTCCGTCCTGCTTGAAGGGAGAGACGATCGCTGTGTACGTGCCTTGTAGCCTCATGTGAAAGAGTATCCCTGTATATTCTAATGAGCTTTCCAGCTTTTGGTCCCCAAGCTTAGAAAAGCGGACAGGTACCTCAGATTAGCGCTCCCTGCTCAATTTGCAATACTCTTGTTGGCACTGCGCGGACTCGAGTGGGTACCTTGGGTGGTATCGGGGCGTGAACGTGTGCTAGGACCCTCCAAAAGAGTTCGTGGTGGGCGCTTCTCCTCCTCCTAATCTTTATCCTTATCCTTCTCCTCATTCTGTGTATGGACCCTCCGGTGCACCTGCACCGGTTTCCTGATCCGCGAAGAGCCGAAGGAACTCTCCAAGCTCCTTAACTCGTATGCTGTACTGCAAGCAAAACGTACGATCGGTCTGAAGAGTGCCGGTAGAGCCACCGATGACTGCGGGATCTTTCCATAACCACCTAACATATAACCACAAAATAAAAACCTGTATATATTTTACAATAATAGTTGACTAGCGGGTGGCTGTTCACTTATATATACTGTAGATTCTTACCACTATTTAGGGAGGGTTATGTTCAGGAAGTTTGCTCTGCTCACTTTGACCTTAGCGGCCGTCGTCAACGCGCTTGGTCTGGCAGCCGCGTACGGCGAGGATCTCTCATCACTTCGCAGGAAGGGACTCAACGAGGTCAGCCCGTTATTCCTCAACAAGCAGGTCTCGATCCAAGCACAGCTTGTGTCTGCTGAGGGCCCTGAATGGTGGGAGCGAAACTTCAACACCAAGGCGTTTGGCTGTCCAGCTAATCCGGTCACCGATCCGTCCGAGGAACTAAGTCTGAATTTCAGCACCGGCCGCGCGGGAACCTGGGCTGGAGACTTCGACGGGATCAATACAGAGATACGCAAGCCTACCGGCGCAATCGGATATGGTTTGGTTGTTCCATCGAATTCCACCGCTCGCCTTTCTGAAAGGCAGACACGACCCGAGCTAGAGTTTACATTCGATGGCACGATGAATGTGAAGAGAGCGCTGGTCGATGCTGCTGCAGAGCAGATAGATCAATGCGTTAGTAAGCTTCCATCGGGCATCTATGCGGGAGACGAACTTAGCCGATTGTGCCCGGCTCCTGAGGTCACTCGCGCACAGCAGAAGCAGACATGTGTGCCGTATGTAAGTGGTTTCATCGGTGAGGAGCTCGCTGATGGGAGTGGCTACAAGGTGTACGTCAATCACCAAACGATGTGCGATTTCGTTGGTTACGGCCGCTCAGGAAACAGCAACACCAGCTTTACTCCGTGCTTCTTTCAACGCTACGAGGGCGTAGCGAAGATCGACGGCGGCCCGCAAAGCGCGAGGTTCCGAGCTCTCAAGGCAGCCTCGAAAAAGGCGCTTAGGGCTTGCGGTAACATCGGCCGCAAGCGTGACTCTGCCAAGACTGCTCAGTGCGTCCAGACGAGCATGGTTAAGAGCATGGCACGTTAACATTACCAGCGATTGACTGTGTGCGCTGCATTGATGGCGAGCGACGGCATCCCTCTTACGCGGCGATACAATCACTTTTTTTGATCGTCACATATCCGCACTGGAACGAACTCGTCTGAGTAGATGAGCGGTCGGTTGCACACGATAAAGGACTCCGGCGGTCTCGCGAGCCACTTTATATTCGCTGCGACTGCAGTTATTCTGCAGCAGTCATGACAGCAGTAGAAGGTTCACGAGCGAGAGAAGTTAGAGCCGAAAGTAATCGGGGTGACAGGACTACGAACTGGTCGGAAGTCCTGTGCCCGATATCCCCGTTTTCTCCGCACGGGTCACCAGTTCCAGAGCCTGCTCTGAGGGCAGAACCTGGTAGAGATAATCCGCAGCAATGTCTTCGCCAGGTGGCAGAGGTCTCAACCAGACACTATCGGGGAGTGGGACAGCTCTTGGCCGAGATCGGAAACATATCAAGCCAGATCACAAATAGTCCCAAAGAGAGTGCTATGGCCCTCGCCGCAATATTTGACAGGAGTGGGTGGGACATCCAGTACTACGGAGTGGCAGCAACGGAGCTAGCATCGTTGCTTGGTTGTCGATGGAAAGTATTCCCTCCAGAGGCTCGGCAGGAGCTGGCGGATGCAGTGACATCGTGGTTTATCGGCCGCGATGTGTACGCCCACAACGCAGCTACTATCAGTCCGTTGACGAAGTTCATCGTGGAAATCGCAGATGATCGTACAGTTGCGGAAGTAGCGGGCCAGCTCGAATCGCGGATCGATGATGGTCAGTTGTCAGGATATCTGCACCTTGTGCAGTTCTGTCGGGCACCGGAGCTTAACACCCAGCTATCTTCGCAAGCTCTAGGCGAGCTAGCGAGCATCCTCGATAGGGGAAGCAATGACGACTCGCGAATGGCACTCGTTCGACTTATAGGTCGAGTGGTAGAGGGTGCCGTTGTTGCTCTTTCGGTAGCCGCTCTGCATACGGTTGTTGTGCCTATGTTTAGGGTATCTCCCGTAGCCGGAATGTTGGCTGGATTGAGCGTGCTCGGGGTAGTAGTAGGCTTTACACGTACCGGATATGATATTCGGTCACGAGACGACTCAGCAGCGCGCTTGGACCGTAGGAGGCTGGCTCAGGAGGCGCTGCAGGAGCTGGTTAAGAGTCTGGAACAACCTTCCATCGGTGCCTAAGCTGGCGGGTGCAGCTATCGTCACGTCGGTAAGCCATGCAGGTTAAGGAAGAGGTGCAAAAACCGTCCGACGAGCCATACAACTGTACACGGCCCGGTGAAGCTCTTCCCACGATTGGTCGCCACAGCGTGGCAGAGCTCGAGCAGTACCGGTATAGCTGCAAATCCGATTCGCCTGAGTCTACTTGCCATGTACTTGTCCTTCGCGCGCAATATCGACCTTGCAACCCCCTCATGATATCCATCACGAACACGCACGAGTAACCAAGCGTGAAGCTTATCGCTACCTTTATCGCCGCTGCTGACGCCGGGGCCTGCCGGGAGCCTCACAGACTCTCGGCGGTTTGTCAGGAGTCAATCTAAGTGCACACTTGAGTACACCTCGCACAACCCGCATCAGCATGTCAGCAGGAATAGGCATGGACTTTAGCTGAATAGCTTGCCGCGTCAGGACATCAGCCCGTAATTTGGACAAACCTTTTGAGCGCCGTTTCCAGAGGCATCACAGAGATCCTGCCCTCGCGGTACCCATCATTCCCAAGGTAACTTTCTGAAAGGTACAGTAGAACTTCCTTTGTTTCCCAACTAGACCTGCTGGGCTATACTTTGACAGGGATGGACGACGTACTAGTTCGGACAAAAGAGTTTTTCGAACGTGAGCCGGACGCGCGGTTGGTCCTTATTTTTGGCTCATATGCAAGCGGGCGTATCCATAGCGCAAGCGACATCGATGTGGCGGTCGCCTACCCGCTTCCTTTGAGCGTTGAGGAACGTGTCGGTAAGGCGCAAGCTCTATCGGCTGTCGTTAACCGAGAGGTTGATCTGATCGACCTGCATGACGCCCGTGGCGTTCTTTTGCAACAGATTCTCGCTAATCGGAAGACCCTCATAAATCGCGATCCTGAATTGTACGGGAATGTAATATCTCGGAGGGTCAACGAGGAATCGGATCTTATGCCGCTCTATGAGAGAATGTTGCAGGCACGTAGGGAGCGTTTTTTGAGTGGAAAAAAGGGTCATTAACCAGAAGCTTGAAAGCTTAAGAAACTGTATCCGACGAATCGAGTCTAAAACTCCCTCGGACGGGGAGGTTATGCGAAACGATTTCGATATACAGGATATCATCTCCGTAAATCTGGAGCGGGCTGTGCAGAGCTGTCTCGATGTCGCTTCTCACATCGGGGCGGACTTTGATGATGTGACCGAATTCTCGGCCGCAAGCCTCTTTCTTGAACTAGCGAAGCACGGAGTGATATCTACCTCCACGGCTGAGGAGCTTTCTCGAGCCGCGGGATTTAGAAATCTTCTCGTGCATCGTTATGCCTCGATAGATTGGGGTCGTGTATATCTGTTTATCACGACAAAGCTCCCCGTTTTTCGGGATTTCACGGCCCAGATAGCGCAATACTGCGGGAATTGACTATCGGGCAATTCGCCTGTCACTTGACCCATCTGCGCTCAAATCATCAGAGGACTCAAGCGGTGCACCTGAAACTTCAACTTCAGTACGCATCCCAAGGGAAGCGAGGCAAAACCCCTCCCTGCTGCGAAAGCGGATCTTGGGTTGCTCTTCAATTTTCACGACGGTGAAAAATCCTCAATGTATCGCAGCGGATACATCTGCGGTTTTTCCCCGTCGCGAAAATCGAATATCAACCCAACCTCCCCTTTCTCGCTACGGGAAGGTTTTGCCTCGCTTCC
>JBILFA010000069.1:0-18362 GCA_044351795.1 Bdellovibrionota bacterium
TTGTGGGTTGGCATCCCACAGCAGGGTGGCGTATCCAGAAGTGGCAGCCACTTGCGCGATTCCCCCACCCATCTGCCCTGCGCCGATTACCCCTACCGTTCGAATTTCGCTCATAAGTCCTCTTTGTGTGGAGATCGATTGTCCCCTAATCCTTGCGTCTTCTGGCGACGGGTAGGTGTTGCCTCCCGTGCCCGGGGAACCGAGATTTCGTGCCTCATTTGTACACCGGAATGGAAATATGTCACCATACGGAATCACCGCTCAGGACCGAGCGATTTGGATGATATGTGAGCAGTATATGATGCGCCTTCTTGCCCGAGACCTCGCGATCGATTTGGGAACCGCCAACACCCTTATTTACGAAAAGGGGCACGGGATCTTATTGAACGAACCGTCGATGGTTGCGCTCAAGGAGGTCGGGGGTCGGCGTGAGCCGGTTGCTTTCGGAGCAGAGGCCAAAGCGATGCTCGGAAAGACTCCAGAAGGAGTTGAGGTGATCCGCCCGGTCCGCACTGGGGTGATTGCTGACTTCGAAGTTGCTAGCATGATGCTCAGGCACTTTATCTCTCGTGTGCGAGCTCTCTCGTGGACCATCATGAAGCCGCGGGTCATGGTCGGAGTGCCGTGCGGAATTACCGAGGTCGAGAAGCGCGCTATTAGAGAGGCGGTAGAGGACCAAGCGCGTGAAGTGCGTCTCATCGACGAAGCGATGGCCGCCGCTATAGGGTGTAATCTCCCGGTGACGGAAGCGACGGGAAGTCTGGTCGTCGATATCGGCGGCGGTACGACGGACATTGCGGTCGTCAGTTTGAAAGATATCGTGTGCTCGCTCTCTGTTCGTCAGGGTGGCGATGCGCTCGACGATGCGATTATCAACCACATGCGGCGCCGCCATCATCTGTTGATCGGAGAATCCACCGCAGAGCAGATAAAGAAATCGGTAGGAACTGCGCACTCGGACTACGATGATGAGACGATGGAGGTTCGAGGTCGCTCACTCATTCACAGCACACCGACATCCATGACGATTACGGGCGGCGAGATCCGTGAGGCGATGAGCGAGGTGTTGTCACAGATCGTCGTGGCTATCCGGCAAACGCTGGAGAGCACACCTCCCGAGCTCTCTGCCGACATCATTCATCGCGGTATCGCAATAGCTGGAGGTGGTGCTTTGATCCGCGGACTCACTAAGCGGCTCGCAGAAGAGCTCGAGATGGAGGTTACCATCCCCGCCGATCCTCTCGCCGTCGTGGCAGAGGGTGCCGGACATTGCCTCGATAACAGTGAAGTATTCAAGGATGTCTGGTTCTAAGACGAGTTCGTGCGCTTGAGGAAGCAAGTGCACAAGGCTCTTCTTACAGGAGGGCTACGTTCTTTCCTAGTAGCTCCTTATGCCTTGTAGTCGGGCATTCGAAGCTCACCGAGATTACCCGCCTCGTTAGTGTTTCTCATCGGACAGAATCCGGGCACTGGATCAAAGTTAGGATCGGGCTCCTCTCGGGGTGGTGTAACCGGACTTGGGGTAGGCTGCCGCGTCGGCTCCTTAGTAGGTGCCGGAGTCGGCTCCTTGGCGGGAGCAGGGGTCTCAGTCGGTGCAGGCGTCTCGGTCGGGGCGGAGATAGGTCCCAAGGAGACAAAGGTTCTAGCGGCGTGTCTGTGTATCATCATAGGTAACGCTCCTTCTATCCAAGAATCGCAGGTCGCGATCAGCTCGAGTATAATAAAGGGGTTTAACGAGTTTGCTCCATACAGTGGCTTCAAAAGCGCCGTGCCCGCCAGTCTCTCGGGGGAGCTGAATGTGCTCCTCGTTCGCTACCCGCATGCTCATATCAAATGTGTCGAGCATGAACGGAGTATATACTCGCGACCAGTTATCCAGTGTTGGCGCGATACACAGTACCGGGAAGGCGTCTTTCTCGGTGACTCCGCGCTCGTGGAGCTGGTGCCATCGATACGCCTCGTGAAGCATACGGAGTTCTTGCGCACTGAGTTGCGGGTCGTTGTCTTGGGTGAATTCCGGTTCCGCCATTTCACCCAGCTCCTCGGTTACTGTGAGACCCTTGTGCCACATGGCAAGAGAGAGTCTGAAAAGGTCGTTGAGATTAAGGTACGCTGAGGAAACCTTATGAACGTGGTCGTGAGTTTCACGAAGCGGTATGAGGAGTCGCTCCGTTTCTTCGTTCATCTTCCAAACATCGTGCCCGCTGATGTGAGCTTTGTGCACATGGCCGGCTCGATCCTTCGAGTGCGCGACAAGCTTCCGCTCCCACTCGAAATAGGGGGCGGAAAGCGGGGGATAGGCGTTGCAAAGCCCTCCCAGGTTCGAGGCCCAACCCAGATTAAGTAAGTTGAGTCCTTGGGCTTCGCATGCGGTAGCCAATTCCGATAGGGTCAGTGCATCGTCATGAACCGATTCCCCGTGACCCAATGCAGGAGTCTGGCCGAGAGCTCTTATCTCGCTGTGCTTACCTCGCAGCGCCGCCATGAGAACCTTGGTAGGAACTAGAGCTGCGGCATCGAGGTTGGGGTTCAAGAAGTGGTCGTTCCACACCACCAGCGAGTAATGTACGCCATCGAGGTGGTACTGAGGCAGATTGGGGCCTACGACGCCTCGAACGGCCCTCGAAAAGAGGAAACGCGTGAGCTCGAGGTCCTCGAACTCCTGGGCGGCCCAAGACCATGATTTCTTGAAGAGATAGTAAGGATCCTCGGGAGTGTAGGGGTTTTTTGCGAATACACGGTCGAGCTTCATCCCCGAGATGATGCATCCAGGACCGGGATACAGATCTGAAGAGTGTGAGTGTAGACGGTCAACTCGAACTCCGATATCGAATCCGAAGCGGATGAGCATCCAGTCGAGTGCTCCTGGTGGGGTCTTGCATTCGAAGGTCGAATGTCCGAACCCATAGTGCATATCGAAGCAGCCTCGATAGATCCCCTTTACCTGGGTCATCATGTTGCGATAGCCCGGATGGATCGTTGTAGCATCGGTGAAGACGGGGTACGGCCCTTGGTCGGTACGATAGATTGTATTGAGTTTGTTGCCAGCTTGAGTACGAGCCGCTGCATCTTGAGATTGAAGGAAGGTTATCAAGCTATGCCGTATCTCGCTCGCTTGGAGCGATTCCAGGTGGCGCGCTACTTCATTTCGAAGTTCACGGGGCTGCGTCTTATCTGACTGAGCGATAGCTTTTCGCAAGTGGAAGAAGGTAACGAATCCTCCCCGCGATACCGAGTAGAGCGCGCGGATCTTTCCCCACTCATCCGGAAAAGCTTTCGCTGCGAAGGTCACTGCTTGTCTAAACACATCCTCGGTAGTGTGCGGGTTCTTGGCGAGAGTTCGCATTTCGCGCGTGAACCCCTCGTCAGGAGAAGCTTGAAAGAGAGCGCGTCTCAGATCCGTAAACTCGTCGGCACGATAATGTTCGTGCGTCGCATATACCCAAGCGATCTGAGACGCTTGCTCTGGAGGATGGCCTGCCTTCAGCAACCGGTGATGCGTTGCAAGCGCAAGTCGGAACTCCTGCACATCTTTTTCCTGCACCACCGGAATCTCTTTCTTGGCGCACCGTCGAGCAAAGTTGACGGCTAGTTTGCTGCTCCACAGACGGGGATCGGCATGCACTCGATCGTAGAGTTCGATAAAGCTGCCGAATAATTTGGAGTTGTCTTCACCTGATCTGAGTAACGGAGAGAGGAGTTCCACCAGCCTCAGCACCTCGGGCATTGAGCGAATGGCGCCGACCTCTGATTGTGTTCCCACCGTAGTGGGGGAGACCTTTTCATGACGCAGGAGCTGCTGAAGCGCCGTAGGTGCGATGGCCAGGTCCGTAGGAACCTCTCGGAGAGCTATCGCGTATAGGCGGGAAAATTCGATCAAATTACTGATCTGTGCCGGTGGCATCCCTTGCGCGAGTTTCTCGAGAGCGAAATCCGCATCCGGTCCGGATAGGCGTTGACCTGCATCGAGAGGGGTCAATAGAGCTGATACCTCGCGAGTATGCTTGAACTGATGTGAGATAGCTTCTGCCACGCTTTCCGGAGTGCTCAGAGTACTTGGGAGCGTTCCAAGATAATCGTTGATCCGCTTCAGCTCCCGAATCGAATCAGAAACCTCCTGAACAACAGCGCGCACATTAGTGAAATGACATTCGATCTGATCCCAGGCCCGACTCAAGACCGTTCGCTGAGCTTCGGGCAGCTCAGATGCCTCGAGGTAAAAAAGCCCTGCGCGTACGGGAGGCACATCATAACCGGTTTGGAGTGCTATTCGCATCCGTCGCCTGAAAGACTCGATATGAGAAAGTGGGGCGCCTTGAGGCACGGTGAGATACGCAAAGGCCAAGCTCAGAACGGCTTGCATCGTATCTTGTGTAGCCTCAGCGGCGTCGAGGCGGCGCTGAAGGGCGTCGATGCCGCGGTGCCCATCGGTGTAGTCGTGGCGCCCTAAGCTCACCACAAAGGTGCATAAGGATGAGAGCTCCCGAAAACTCAAGTTTGGGTGGCGGCATTCTATGGTGGTGATTAACTTTTCGATGCTGGTTAGGCTCTCGGGGCTGATCCCTTGTTTGGGATCAGTCGCAAGAAAACGTCTGGCAAGGTGAGTGAGACTACGAGGTGTTTCGACACACGGAAAGGAGAAGGTCTTTGAGAGCGCGCGCCATCCAGCCCCAGTCAAAGCGGTCGTCTTGCCTGCGATAATCTTAGATTCCAACCAACCCGTTCTGCCCCGTAAGTCTAGGATGGCTTCATTTGGGTTCTCTCGAATCCCCTTCTTCAGCGCATCCAGAACTTCACTGTGGCTGAGATAGCCGGGTAACCGCTGACGGCCGTGGTTGGGTTCTCTCATCTCAAACTACCGCGCTGAATCCTAGGACATAGATCTTCTCCCTCTTCTTGGGTGGGCTGTCAATGACGGGAGTTCGTTTTTGATAGTAGGAAAAACGATAGGACTAGGAACAAGCAGTTATATACTAATTCGTACTGCAGCTCTTTCCATATGCAAGGACTCCTCAGGAAACGAGGCAAGACATCGCATTGTTGTTGTTTTGTTAGGGACGATGCTCATTGTAGTCGCAAAGATGTGGGAATCGGGGCTTTTTATCCCGATTTTCTTAGATGCAGACGGAGATGCTTCCTCTCGGTCCAGGCATCCACATGCGGCAAATTGCGCGAGTACCAGACGACGAACCTCTCGATAAATACCTTCATGACCTACTGCTACTCTTGCCCTTAACTTTCTTGCGCTAGCGCAGTGGATGCGGAGTTTGCCTCTCGCTCTGCCTTGAGCAGCTTGAGGTCTCCCGAACACAAAGCGACGATCCCCCCAATTGCGCTGGTGACGGTTACGGCCATCAACCATAGAGCACCGAAAGCAACGGCTTGCTCGGTCGTAAGGATTGCAGGCGCCGCCGTGAGGAAATATATGTACGACTTCTCGCGCACTCCGAGCCCATTCCAGCTTATCGGAAGGCTACTTACGATGTTTACCAACGGAATGACGAGGAAGAGCGTGGCCCAGGGAATGTTTGCACCCACACCTACTGCCATAGCGCCGTGAAGTAGGATCTGAACGGTGTGGAATACAGCAGAGAGTACGGTGATGATAACGAGGGTCTTGGCATCACGCGGAAAGATCGCCGCCACCTGCTTCATCTTGAGAGCGATTTTGGTGTTGTTGAAAAACGGCACATTGCTCAACAACCATGGTCCAACGATCCACCCAGCAACAAACCCGACGGTGAGTACCCCAAGCAGTTGAACGAGCTCCATTGGTACGCGCTCGCTACCGAGAAGTACTCCTGTGAACAGGGCTATGCAGCTCAAGACGGTAAGGCCATGCACGCGGTCGGCAACAACGGAGGCGATTCCTTCCGTTTTCTTGGGGAGTCCCTGCGCTACCAATATACCGCGCGCAACATCGCCCCCCACCATGCCGAATCCGAAGCAGTTGACGAACATGCCTATGAAGTAGGCTTTGAGGACGGTCGTGTATGACACCGCGATGCCACCAGAGCGCGCAATCGTCCACCATTTGAGAGAGCTAAGGAGCTGGCCGACTGAGTACCCGCCGATGACGATAATGACTGTGCTGAGGGGGATCGACGCGACGGTTCCTTTGAGCGTCGAGAAGTCCACGTTCTTGATAACCAAGAACACCATGGCGGCGCTGAGCAGGAGTTTAATGAGGCCTTTGGTATTCATTAGTTAGGTCCAACCGGCGTAAGTATCTCAGATACGTTCGCTTTGATCAAACCTCTCAATACATGGGTAAAATGAGTCATTTGGCCAAGTACAGGCTGATGGAATTCAGTCGTCTGTCTTTGTATCGAGGTCTTGAATGTTCAAGGTGGAGGTGGGGTTACTCCGACTCGTGCGGCGCCGCCGCGACTCATCGGACGTCGGTTTCCACGCGAGCAAACGACTCAATCCTCTGACTGACGAAGCTTTGGTGCTCGTCTCAACTTCATTCAGGCCGTTGTTATCGAGGTCCGCTACTGCAGCCGATAAAGGGGAACACTCGGGGATCGGAATAGTCTTCAAAACTCGCCCGCTTGGTGCGCTCATGGCTGTTTCGTAGCAGGGGATAAGCGCTCCAAAAGTATTGAGGTTGCCGACCAAAGGTTGCACAATACTCCCTGCAACCGCGTGGGGAGAATTACTATATGAAAGAGTTGAGCACCGATTTGCAGGGCTTCATTACTGAAGAGCCGACATACAATGCATTCAATCCTTTCAAGGCGGGGGAACAGATGTCCTTTCAAGGGAGTTCCCAGCCGATCTCTGATTTTTGTGCCTTCGCGCTCAAGCACTGTAACGCCGGAGCGGCGGTGGCGGCAGCCTATCTGTTGAGAGACCACCTAGCCCGAGGAGGAAAGCTTTTCGTCACTTTGGCCGGAGCTATGAGCTCATTCCAAGTGGGACGAATGCTCGCGGAGCTGATCCGACAAGGTAAGGTGCACGGTATCTCGACCACAGCGGCGAATTTTGAAGAGTCCCTCTATCGTTACGTCGCGCACTCACACTATCGATACATCCCTCGCTACACTGAGCTGACACCGGCGCAAGAGGATGAGCTTCGGCGAGCAGGGTATCGCCGTATCACGGATACCTTCCTCCCGGAGGAAGAGAGTGTTCGAATTATGGAGCCGCACCTCGCCCAGATGTGGAAGAACGCCATGAAGAACAGGGAGAGCTATCTTCCTCACGAGTACTTCTTCAAGCTCTTTAGTGAGAAGTTGATTCAGCCCGATCCGGCAGGAGATCCGAAGAACTGTTGGGCCCTGGCTGCTTGGGAGAAAGATGTGCATGTGGTGGTGCCGGGTTTCGAAGACAGTACGATGGGGAACATCTTCGCGTCGTACTCCTACTCTGGATCTCTCAAAGCGAAGGATGACGAGTACATAGACGCGGCAGTGATGAAGAGCGGTATCTCGTATATGCATTCGATGTACGATTGGTACAATGCTCACGCACAGGAGCCTGGGATCGGATTCCTGCAGCTTGGTGGTGGTATTGCGGGAGATTTTCCGATCTGTGTTGTCCCATCGTTGAAGCACGACCTGCGTCTGGCGGACGTGAGGGATTGGGCGAATTTCACAGAGATCGGATCGTCTCCGATGTCCTTCGGCTCGTACAGCGGAGCTGGAGGTAAGGAGAAGATTACGTGGGACAAGCTGAGCGTAGATAGTCAGTACACGATTATTCAGAGCGACGCCACGATCGTCTTTCCGCTGATCGCGGCCATACTTTTGGAGCTGTAACCGGCAGGTTCCCTGCGCTCGTGAGCACGCCGAGGATCCTATTCTGTATCTCTGTAGTATTCTTCACCTTACGGCGTTCCTATGGGCAACTTCGCATGCTACGAGGGTGTTCGTTGAGATTCAACTAAAACCTTGTACCCCCTCCCTAGGAGCCTCAGCTTCACTGGCGAACACGGTAGTCGTGGCTGTTTGATGACGATTCTCATATTTCGCTAAGGGACGAGATAGGCTAAGACTTTTCTACGCCTATGCTGAACCCAGAGCAGTCACAACCCGACGAATGGCAGAGCATCAGTGGCCCAAAGCTGAGCCGAGGCGAGGTAATCCTCGATGCGAGCAAGCTCGTCCCAGGCGACCAAAACGCTCGAGCGCAGTTAGTCCTCGATGCCTTACCGATTCTAGCGCAAAGGGAGTGGAGGCTTTTGCGCCGCTCCTCGAAGGAGCTGTTGGCATCAGCGGGATTGATTGCTAGACCGCTATGGGATTGGCGTTATCTTCCAGCCGCTGGTTTGAAGGACTTTCAAGAGCTGGTGGATACGTTGCCCAAAGAGGGTAAACTGCTCGCAGCTCGTGCGCTGTTGCTGTTGACGGAACGTTTTGGATATCAGGCGAACGAGGCGGCAGTAAGGCATCTGCGGTTGCTCAAGGCCTGGTTTCAAGAGAGCTCAGTCGCGCCTGATAACGCAACGATCGCCGTGTACAGGAAACTGGTGCTCGCTCTCCTCGAAGATCGCAACCTGAAGTTGGGAGCGTTCGAAGGCGGATCGGTTGAAGCTGTTCTGGGGCGGCGTTTGAATCGTGTGAGGTTAGACTCGCAGCTGCTCAAGTATCTGACTACGAAGGATCCTGAAGAGCTGAAGCAGGTAGGGGAGTTTCTCTATGAGGACGGTGCTCACAACGATCTTCCCTTTCTGGATGCAGAGCAATTTAGAGAGGCCCGCCGTGCGGTCAAAGACAAGGCGATCGCGACAGCTCTCCGAAGTTTCAAATATGCCTTCAACTTCGATCGCCTGAGTGGTGAAACTCGCAAAGCAGGTTTGGGAGAGGAATGCCTGATTGCGAAGTTCGGCGTGGATTGCTTCGAGGATTGCAGAGCTGTGTTCGGCTCCTCGATCGAGCGCACACCGGGGAGAGGCTATTACCTGAGTAGTCCTCGTCCGGAAAAGCTCTTTTTTGATGAGCTTTTGACCGATGGCACGTATGCACGAGGCTATGAGCATTATGGACGGGCCTTGGATCAGTTTCCGGATGCCACCTTTTTGTTCCTGCGCGGAGCGATAATAGTGTGCCATTCTTCCGAAGAGTACCGGCTGCCTGTCGGGCCCGCGCTGCCTTTTCAGCGGTACGAACGGTATGCGCTTTTCCTCGCTAACGATCATTTTTCAGGATGTTCGGAGCTCGCGGCCCTGCTTCCAATCAAAGTGCTTCAGAATTACCTGATGCCGTCCCTTCAAGATCTTGCTCCGGGACCGGGGGCTGCGCGTCCTAAGGATATCTCGATGCCGGGCTTCAACCTCGTGACCCTTGTCCAGGCGTGTGAGCAGGCCGGACTTCCTGCGATTATGTTAGCGAATATCTCAACCGTTTTTGGTGGTAGTGTAGCTGGATATCCCAAGAATTCAGAGCCGTTTTATGGTTGGGAGCCTGAGCGTGAGAAAGCGGGTCTTATGTGGCGTGACGCGCTCGGACGTGTTCATCATGCGTGGTATGTACGGGGAGAAAACAATCCCCCTGCGGGGAAGACGCCTACGCAGCATAAAATAGACACTCTACGCCCTCTCGGGCAGGCTTGTCATGAGGTAGCTGGCGTCGCTAAGGGGCTGCTGGATCTCCTTGATCTCTTCATGGCGCGATACGATGCGTGGAAATGCGATCTCGTTCCTTCAGAAAGCCTCTCTCCACGGATGCTCGTAGAGGCGTATACATGGCACACGAAGTTGCATGAGCGAAATGCTCCAAGCGAGGCCTTCCCATTGTTGTGTGTCGCGCATCGGTATGATTGGACACGATCACCTGAGGTGGTTCTCGACACCGAAACGCTCGAGATAGTACTGGGTGATGGTCAACGATGTGCGCTTCCGCCCAACACCCGAGCAGCGGGGCCTGTGGAACTAAGTGCATGGATGAAGCATGTGATGCCGAGAGTCGCGGATCGATCTGGGAAGCGAGGTTTTGCGGAGAAGGATACAACGTTGATCCTCTTACCGCGGGAATATGTGCATGCTTCTCAGTCGAATGTGCCTTTGCCTAAAATGTAGGAGACAGAGTATGCCCACATCAGTAGTTCATAACCATATAGTCGATTGGACAGGACAACTAAGTACACCACCTCGGCTGATGCCTGCTGTGCCGGAGGCTCCTCCCGCACCTTCTAAACCCAGCACTACCCCTTCACCGACCCCCACCAAACCGCATACTGCTCCTAATCCGACCGAGCAGCCGGGGCCAAGACCGGACAAGGAGCCGAGTCGTTGTCCGATGCCGGGATGCTGATGAGGACACAGCTCCCTTGTAGATAATTCCATCCGGCTCCTTTGGTTGAGTGTGTCGCAGCTCTCGCAACTCATGCTAGACTAGAGACTTAATCAACTCACTTGAGAGAACAGTGCCAGCAGCACGACCACCAGATAAAAGAAAGGGAAGATCTGACGAGCCGTTAGAGGTCGGGCTTGGGCGTCACCGGAAACCTCGCCCATTCATGCCGCCCTGGCTCGAGGAGAGGTTGGGCTGGATCGTTATCGTAGGGATGATCGTTTTTTTCGGGTTGCCTCTCAAGATACTATGGAACGTATTTGGAGCGGATCCGCCCGTGAGCGAACCGCCTACCCGACTCGTTCTAACCTTCGGCCCTGCCAAGGTGTGGAAGGAGGGTACAGCAAGCCACCTGCAGTCAGCCACAATCAAATTAAAGAACGTCGGTGACACACCGGCCCTTGGTATTCAAACTCACGTCAGCGTTAGGTCGATTCATATCCCGCTCCTTGGTCCGGATACGCTCCAACCGGGGGCTGAGGCAAGCTATACCGGTGAAGCCAACGTAAGTATGCGAGAGAGCGAGCGGCTCGACATCTCCTTTGGATGCATAAATTGTATGGCGTTTTAGCGGTGCGCTGAGTCCGATAATTTCTTTGTCAGCAAAGGTGGGGCAGAAGGGGCTCAGCCCGTCGAGGGCTGAGCATTTGAGCGCGCAACAAAAAGAGAATCTCTAGAGAACCGTTTCGTCACGCGTGTAAAGGCCTCATAGATCACCAGTTGGCTGATCCCATGCCCTCACCTTCGAACTCAGTAGGGGGTACTCTTGTCCGGGCTGCCTCCATCTTATTTTGCCTGCCGGTTTTTTCCTTTCCACGCGAGCCTACAGGCTTAGTTGCCCTGGTATTGGAGCCCTTGGCACCACCTGTTGCTCGACTGGAACGCGACGCTGCCTTCCGCGGTTGTGCGCGCCGTTGCACGGGTTTCGCACTTTTGGCTCCTGAAGCCGAGGCGCTTCTCTTTTGCGGAGCAGCCTTACGAGCACTCGATTGTTTGCCTCTCGGGGAACTTTCGGCAGCGTGACCTCGCGCACCGGCTCCTCGTTTCGATTGAGTTGCGCGACCTGTGGTCTTCTTCGCTGTTTTTCTTCTAGCTGTTACAGCCATGACATGTCTCCTCTAATGTAGTGTTGACGAACACGAGAGGGATTATGGTGCGGTACGTCGTGATACTATATGAGTCGTATCATGGACGGTGCGTAGTGGTTGTCGGGAGACAGGGGTGGAGTTGGGCTGCACGAATACTTTCGAGCGACCGCGCAAACAACGCATGCACGTTGACCTGGCTGGAATGTAGGCGTATGAAAGTAGTCCATTCATCGATGCGGAGATCGCTTGGAGCCTTCACCCCCTCACTGCTTGTTTTTGTTCGGCCTCGCTGGCGCGGGTAAGACCTACCTTGGAAGGCTTATTGCAGAGCGTTTTGGGTATACAGCCTATGACCTCGACAGCGATCTGACTCCAGAGATGCGCGAGGCGATAGCAGCGAAGCTTCCGTATACGGAGGAGATGCGTGACGAGTTCTTCGATGTCGTGATACGTCGAATTGCAGAGCTCAAGGTTCTGCATCCTCGTCTTGTCTTGATGCAGGCCGCTTACAAGGAACGTCATCGAATCAAGGTGCGGCAGGCTTATCCAGAGATTCAGTTTGTGTGGGTTGACGCCCCACTAGAGATCATTCAGCAACGCTTGACCGCTCGTAGGGATGCGATCTCTCCGGAGTACGCATTGAGTATCATGGCGAATTTCGAACCCCCTTGTGACCTTTCCATGCGATTAGTGAACGACCTAAGTGCACACGACGATCTAGCGAGAAGATTCGAGGAGTTGTTACGGGCTCCTCGAGGATGAATGAACGAAGCACTGGTGCTTCGTTCGATTAATTTTTTCATCAACGCGGAAAAGAATTAACACTCAGCACTAGGCGGCGCCTCCGTTCGATGCGTCTCCGTCCTTCAACACGAAACGGGCCGAAAGTTTTGCGACGCAGCGCGCAAGGTCTGCTTGCTCGACTGACCGAAGCACCTCGTTGAAGTCCTTGTACGCCTCTGGAGCTTCGTCGATCGGATATCGTTGGCAGTTGCTTAGAATATCAGCCGCTAGCATACGTTCATCGACCTCCTTTTGAGAGAGCTCCCGAGAGGCACGAGAGCGACTCATCGCCCGGCCGGCTCCGTGGTTCACACTGAAACAACTCTTCTCGGCGCCTGCAGTTGCCACCATGACGGCCGACCCAGCCATGGGATTCCCAGGAAGTAGGATCGGATGCCCAGTCGATGCGTATTGTCCCCCGGCGAGGGCAGGATGTCCGGCGGGGAACGCACGAGTAGCGCCCTTTCGGTGCACCCATTCCTGATGACCATCGACGACCTCTTTCCGAGCGATGTTGTGGCTGATGAAGTACACCAGGTCGCCCTTCACACCCGGAAATATCTCTTGAAAGGTCTCCAATACAAGCGCATTGATGAGAAGGTGATTAAGGGTGGCGAAGTTCGCGCCGAGCGCGAGGTCGTCTAGGTAATCATCCGCCTCTGGTGAGCCGAGTGGGGCATACACCATTTCACGATCGCCTCCCGGATAAGGGATACCCAAGGTAGAAAACCGCTCTTGTAGAGAGCGAAATTGGTTTTGAGCAAGGTAGTACCCGAAGCCACGAGAACCGCAGTGCGATAGGAACGAGACACATCCGTCGCGCAATCCGAAGCGCTGTGCGACATCACGTTGCACATCAAGCACCGATACCGTATTCGCTTCCCCAAAGTGATTCCCACCACCGTAGGAGCCCATCTGTTGGAGCTTGGTGTTTAGGAACACCTCTCCCTTCGCTGCTTCGTGCTTCTCGAAGCGTGCCCGCAATGAGTCGTGGGTTTCGTCGTGCCCGGTATGGGCTGCATCTTCGCATGCATCCCTCCAGGCGCGCGGAATACCGAGCTGATCGCAGAGCCACTCGCTAGCACCTTCACATGCGGCTCTCTTTCCCACAGCATATTCAACATGACGGGCCTTTTTGACCGAGCGTTGTCCCTTGCCCGGTCCGGTAGGTAACCTTTCGAGGAGGGCATCGATGACCGCTCGCCGAACCTGTGGCGGAGCGAGTGTCTCCTCGGGTAGGTCGAGTTGAAGGAGGCTCATCGAGCATTTGATATCGACCCCAACGGGGCCGGGATACACGTGAGAAGGCGAGGAGAGGACACACCCTATCGGGGCGCCGTAGCCTGCGTGCGCGTCAGGATTCAAGATCACCCGTGAAACCCCCGGAGCTTGCCGGCAATTGATGGCCTGCTGGAGGCACATCTGATCGAGTGACGAGCGGATCAATTCGGTGCCGATGACGGTAATCGGTGTAACCTTTGAATTGGGGACTTGCAGATGCCCAACCGCCTCACCGTTGGGACTAATCGTGTGCATGATGCAACTGTATCAGATTCCTGAGGGCTACGGCGACCCCTCTGTGTCACGAGGCCTTGGGGCCGTTCCCCGTCCTCAACAGGTCGAGCAAGACCCTACAGAGGTTGCAGTTCTAAGTTCTAAGAAGGGGTAAGTTTTGAGCCGAGGTGGATTCGAACCACCGACCCACTGGTTAAAAGCCAGTTGCTCTACCGACTGAGCTATCGGCCCATAAGGGCTTGCACAGGGAGAGTATACGGAATCTTGAAGGGCTTGTCATCACCTCGGCAAAGACGGATGAAAATACCGTCCTTAGGTTGATTCTCCAGCTCTCAAGCTGCGTTCCCCGAGCCTCATGGCGCAGTAACCGATGGTCAGATTGAGCACGATCACGGCCGCTGCGGCTAGAATCCCGACAGCGAGGTAATCCTCCGGGCTGTTGTTGAGGCGTGCCAAGCTGAATCTGAGTAGAATCACCAAGGGGATGATGTTAATCAGCACCAGGGCCGTGCTCGTGAGCATGTAAAGTAAGCTCCCGAGCGACAGAATGAGTTGAGATGGATGCTCCCACGAAAAATCGGCGAAGTGGGCGCCCAGGCCGATTCCCACTCCGACGATGCCGTAACTTACGAAGAAGCTCATCGATACGAAGAGGATAACCATCTCCCAGCGCGGCTCGATAACGTAGATACCCATCCCTAAAAGTAGGGCGGATACCAGGGCAATGGGACGATACCAGGCAATCAACTTCGCTCGCAGGATCTCTCTAACCTCGAGCGGGGCAATCCGCAGTAACCAGAATTGCTTACCCTCTAGAGATACCGAACTGAATACGATCCGGGTGCAGATCGAGGAGGTGAAGAATGCCGTAATGCAACAGTGCATGACGAAGAATACGTTCTTCCAATAAAAGCGGCTCTCTGCCGGAAAGGCATCAATTGATACGAATAAACGAATATTCATTACATACAAGATGCATATGCCCCCGACGAATATAACCTGAGTGCTCTGAGCGAGATCTCTGAAGATAGATCGAAATTCTTTGCGGATAATCGCTCTTTGTGGAGAGAGCGCTCGGGCACGAACCCTCGAAGGCGCACTCCCCAACCAGGACCGAACCTTCATGGAGGCGTGTGCTCGGGTGTAGCCCCGCGAGTGAAGCAGCTCGAAGCACAAGTAGGAGATTGAGATAAACAGACCGGCGGTAGCGTAGAGCAGCACTCCCCTCAGAGGGATACTCTTGCCGGTCGGGACGATGAACTCCGATAGGATCGAAGCGGTCCATGAATAGGGAGACCACTGTACGTTCGCGGCGGAGAGCGTATTGACCATGCGTAATATCTGCCCAGGATCGTTCCGATCCGCAACGAGCGTAGCGAACATATCCGCCGCGTAGAGAATTCCGCTCAGCACAGCCGCAATACCAAACAAGACGATAATCCTCGTCCAGCGTGCATCGAGCACCGCCATTATTAGGGTGGCCGCTATTGTGGAGACCGCCACTGGGATGACGAAGTAGGGGATCATTGCGGTCACTGCGACGAGAAGGAAGAGAGACCCGAGATGGCTCTCATTACCCATCGCCAGTAACACCGGAAAAATAAACACGAAGGGCATCCATGAGGCCGTCAAGAGTACATAGATGAAACGCGCAGCGAAGAATCCGAAAGGAGAGGTAGGGGTAGCCAGTAGAAGTTCGATATCATCAGCAAAGAAAAAGCTGCCCAAGGCGGTCGCCAATGCGGAGATCGTAATCATCACCATAAGCACCATGAGTATCAGGCTCAAGGGCATATACGGAGGTATGTACACCAGGAAAGGAAGATCGCTGATCTTTTCCATACTCCACAGAGTCCCCCGATACATCGCCGACATGATCAATGCGGCGAAGATGAGGATACCCACATCCCGGCCGTGTCGGCGCGTGAAGTTTTTTTGTCGCCAGCGATTCCGGATAGAGAGCAGCTTCGGCCGGAGGAGTACGCTAATCATCGTTTCACGGTATCCCTAGTGGAAAAGTGTTTGAGATGCGTGACCGGAGAATACCCACTGAGTTCACTAGGGCAGTAAGATCAAGCGGTCGGCTGTTTCTTTTTGTGCATGAATGCGAATCGTCTCGTCGAATCGTGAGAGGCATGAATGTGAGCATCGGCGTGAGCGCGGATCGAAGTCCGGCGTCGACAGGTAGCGGGCTCATAATTTTGAACAGGTGATCTTCCTTGCGTATTTCCACCGGACCCGGGATATCTTGTTGGAAGATCGGTTTTTTATCCTTTGAACTCCCGAATACCAACACCGTAATAGGGTTGATGTTATTCGTTCCGATTTTAACGAAATCATCCCCGATCGGGATTTCGAGTAGAGAGATACCCATCTGTGCCAAGGGGTTGAACGAGAGTTGTCCGGCAAACTCCTGAAGTCGGTGCTTTCCCGAGAAAGCAAGGCTAATCCAGCCTTTGATGTGTATCGAATAGTGATGGTTGTCGTCGCTCAAGTCGGCTGTAATGGAAGCAAAGCATGGAGTCTTGCCGCCGCCGGAGCTCAGGGCAAAGTGGTTGTCTCCTAGCTCCAAAACTCCCAAGGTCAAGGTGCTGCGGCGGGTCTCCAAGCCAAGGCGGCCAAGACCCATCCACAGTATCGTTGCGGAGGTAACGGCTACGAGCAGAGCAATCGAACAGGAAAAAAATCGTTCAGACACCGAAAGATGACCTCGCCTCGTTGAGCGTAGTGCTCACGTCTGTATCCCTTATGGCGTACAGACGGCGCCCCCGGTCAGCTGCTCTTTCGTTGTATCTCGAAAGCACGACCTCAGCCCGGCGGCCGTCTAAGGCTAAGATGCGGCACTTGGGTGATTCGGACGAGTTAAATGGTTTAGACGTTAAATCGAAAGTGCACGATATCGCCGTCTTGCATGATGTATTCTTTGCCCTCGGTGCGCATCTTCCCCATCTCCTTAGCTTTGACTTCGGTTCCGGCCTCGACATAATCGGAATAGGAGATAACTTCAGCCCTGATGAACCCTCGTTCGAAATCAGAGTGGATCTTGCCGGCGCACTGAGGTGCAGTGCTTCCGGCTTGAGCGGTCCAGGCGTGGGCCTCCTTGGGGCCGACCGTGAAGAAGGTGATGAGATTGAGTAAGCGGTATCCTGCCACCGTGAGACGGTCGAGTCCGGAGCTCTCCATGCCGAGCGAAGCCAAGAATTCCTTGCGCTCCTCAGGGTTGAGCTCTGCAATCTCGGACTCGACTTTTCCCGAGATAGTAACGAGGGGCGAACCCATCTCTGCCGCATAGGAGGCGAGATCGTCAACCGGAAGGGGCCCGCCCGGGGTCGGCTCATGCAACAGCTCGCTCTCGGGCACGTTGGCCACGAAGAGCACCGGTTTGGAGGTAAGAAGGGGAGAGAGCACCTCACGATACTCCTCCTCGTTTGCGGCTGTGATCGAGGAGGTGTCGAAGGAGCGAGCAGGCTTACCCTGTCCGAGCCAGCTCTCGAGCGAATCCATAATCGCGATCTTTGCCTTAGCTGACTTATCGCCGGCTCTCGCGGCCTTCTCGAGCTTGAATTTAGATTTCTGAAGTGCGTCGAGATCGGACAATATCAGTTCGGTGTCGATCGTCTCCACATCGCGCCGGGGGTTCACCGATCCGTCGACGTGTACGATGTTTTCATCATCGAAGCACCGCACGACGTGCGCTATCGCATCAACGCTGCGGATATGACCGAGAAATTGGTTGCCCAGCCCTTCACCTTTCGAGGCCCCGCGGATGAGGCCCGCAATGTCTACGAACGTCATCTGAGTGGGAATCAGCTTCGCCGATTTGGCTAGGTTCGCCAAAATTTCCAGTCGGGGATCCGGCACGGGAACCGCGCCCGTGTTGGGTTCGATTGTGCAAAATGGAAAATTAGCGGCAGCCGCCTTAGCGGACGTAAGCGCGTTGAAGATGGTTGATTTCCCGACATTCGGGAGGCCGACGATACCACAAGTAAATCCCATGCTGCCCCGTTAGAAGTGTTGAGTAGGAGTTGCAAAACGTGCCTTGCAAGAGCGCTTACGATGACGCTACGCGAGGTAGATTCAAACCACTGTTGTCTCTGGGTCATACCACGGTATGCGCGGAGAATTCAATCTGCTGCTCCCCGACAGACATCCGCACACACCGAGCTTTACGCTGCCTCATTAATGACGGAGTATGGGGGAGGTTAATTGGAGCGGCATCGGGTACCTGAGTTAAGGGTGCATAAAAGAGAGATTTATGGTGAGTAGATACACGGCTATTTCATTTGTATCGGTGGTGCTCCTCATGGGGCTCGTTGCGTGCGGCGACGGTGGCGGAGGATCTGGCGGTGGGGCTTGCTCGACGCTCAAGATAGCTGGAGGAGAGGGGTGTGACCCCGCCCCGGCATCAGTGGCGATAGTGGCGACCGACGTTGGCTATTGTTCCGGGGTATACATCACAACCCGGCACGTCTTGACTGCAGCGCATTGTGTACCCCGAGGACAAACGCCCATCTCGATCTTCTCCGAGGGCGTTCGCGGGGCGAACGGTCGAGCGCAGGTTCATCCGGCTTATGATGGTTCAATCGATTCGCCGTTCGATGTGGCTATTGTCACAATATCGGAGGAGGCGCCCGTAAATCCGGTTCCGTTGATGTTGTCTCGTGCCGTTCGCACAGGCGAT
>JBILFA010000070.1:0-18302 GCA_044351795.1 Bdellovibrionota bacterium
CATAATAAAGCCACCAACACTAAGCTAGCACACAGAATAGTAGCCCGCGCAAACCAGACGAACGCGAGCTCTACACCTCGCCGAGCAAGGAAAGGTCTTTTGGCACGTGCCCTCAAAGAACGGGAGGACGAGAGAGAAGCTACCTGTTCCATCTATCGAAACATCCTCTTGAAACGGTTCCGAATCGTCATACTCACGACGTTCAGAAATAGGGTCAACAGGAACAGCATCATCGCCACCGCAAAAAGTGTGTGGTATTCCAGCGTCCCATGCGGCACATCGCCGAGCGAAACCTGTACGATGTATGCAGTCATCGTCTCCACAGGTCGTATGGGATCAAAGTGCAAAAGTGGCTGCTGTCCGGCTGCTATTGCTACTATCATCGTCTCGCCGACCGCTCGCGACACGGCGAGTATGAACGCCGCCGTAATGCCGCCGATCGCTGCAGGTACGACAGTACCGAAAATCATCTGCAACTTAGAGGCACCTAATGCATAGGCTCCTTCACGCAGCGCTCTCGGAACAGTGAACAGCGCATCCTCACTGAGTGAAGCAACCATCGGTAGTATCATGATACCCATCACCAGGCCGGGGCTGAGCGCGTTGAAAGATCCCATGTCAGGAAAAACCTTCTGCAGCAAGGGTGTCACAAAAAGGAGGGCAAAATACCCGTATACAATCGTCGGAATGCCAGCGAGGACTTCGAGGAAAGGTTTGATGGTTGCTCGCGCCCGCTGCGACGCGAACTCACTGAGGTATATCGCTATGACGAGGCCCGCAGGAACCGAAAAGACCACTGCGATGAGCGTAGTTAATAGCGTCCCACAGAGGAGAGGCCATATACCAAAGTGCTTCTCCATGAAGAGTGGGGTCCACTGTGTGTCGAAAAGAAACTGCGAGAGGGATACATTTTCGAAGAAGAGCGCACTTTCGATAATCAACACTGCGATGATGCCCAAGGTGGTGGCGACAGAGAGCGCCCCACAGGCGAAGAGCCCGCCTTCAATCCCCTTTTCCAGCACCGCGCTCTTCGATCTCATCGACTCTGCACTAACTATCATTGACAACCACATTCGGCCTATATCCATGTATTTGGATACGATCGGCTGCCAATTTTCCCTCCTTTTTTGTATCATAGCAGCCAGCGCTTCTCACGGAGGCGACAGTTAAAGTTCTGTTAGAGCGCTGCTGGCTCGTCGTAAGTCTGCTTCAGCAGAGGCTGATATACCTTCTATGTTCTAAGAATCGTGCTCATGCAACTTGTAGGGTTATCGAAAAAACGGATCCCTTACCGGGCGCACTATCGACCTGAACCTCTCCACCGTGAACGTGCGCTATGTGCTTGACTATGGAGAGCCCAAGACCGGTTCCCCCCATCTTCCTACTTCTTCCGTGATCGACGCGATAGAAACGCTCAAAGAGGCGGGCGAGGTGCGACTTGGCGATACCGGGGCCGTTATCGGAGACCGATATGCAGATCGTATCCTCAATCTGCTCCGCGCGAACTACGACACGCGGCGCTCTCTCTGAATATTTCACCGCATTCTCGATTAAGTTCACAAGCGCTTGTTCGACAAGATTAGCGTTGGCCATGACGTGCAAGTCCTGCGGAACAACCATCTCGACCTGAGCCCCTCGCTCTTCGATTTTCAACCGACACGCTTCAATTGCAGCCTGTGCAATCTCACGAATGTTTGACGGCATCGTCTCGATTCGTGCGTCATCACCCTGAGCCTCGAGCCGGGCCAGGGTCAAAAGGTCGTTGAATGTAGCATTGAGCCGATCGGCTTGGTGCCCTATTATTCGGAGGAATTTCACGAGAGACTCAGGATCATCCTTCGCACCATCCAACAAGGTCTCCACAAAACCTTTGATCGAAGTCACTGGGGTCCTTAGCTCGTGCGACACGTTAGCGATGAAATCTCGTCGTATGTTCTCCAACTTGGCGATACGCGTCGTATCCTGCAACACGACCAACGTTCCAAGACGTTGTCCATCTGAGCCCTCGAGAGGTGTGGCGTAGATTTGAAGCACCCTCTCCGGCTGGCCGGGTACTACGACTACTTCAACTTCCGCCTCTTGATTGCCGATGGCCTCACCAATGAAACGCTGCACCTCGGCGTGATGGATTACCTCTGCGACGAGCCGTCCTTGACAGCTCGGTACCACCACATCCAGCAAACGCAGAGCAGCTGAATTAACGCGCTGAATTCGACCCGATGCATCAATAGTCACTACTCCTTCCGCCATGCTGCTGAGGATCGCATCCTGTTCCCCGCTCAAGAGAGTAAGGGCATCGACACGTTGCTTAAGCTGCGTGGCCATCAGGTTGAAACCGTTCGCCAAGCTGACGAGCTGTGGGATACGGGGCGGATACACCTTGGCCGAAAGATCCCCTTTTGCCAGACGTTCCGTAGCACGTTCGAAACGCTCAAGAGAACGGTCAATACGCCCCGCTACCATCCAACTACCTACACCGGCCATCAGAATCGATACGAACAGTACTCCGACTATTTCGCCGGGGGCGTTAAGGGACGACACCAGGACGAGAGCCATCGGAACGAGACAAAAAACGACCAGCAGGAAGAATCGAGATGTCAGACCTGAAAAACTCATGCGCACACGCTCTTTGTACTAAAGATTGAGACATGGCGCACGTTCGATGTGAAAGCAGAGTATCAGCCGCGGAATCGATACCCTACCCCCCGAACCGTTTCAATCAATTGCCCACATTCGCCGAGCTTTTTGCGAAGCCCAACGACCTGGACATCGACCGAGCGATCGGTCACGGGATAGTCATCTCCATGCACACCATCGACGATCTGATCACGAGTGAACACGATTCCCGGCTGCTTCATGAGAAAGTGAAGCAGTTTGAACTCGGTGTTAGTCAGCTCAACCGCGGCATTATCGACTGCCACCTCTCGCCGAGCGGGGTTAATCATTAACCCCTCAACACGCAATACAGCTTGAGGATCAACGGGAGGGGTCTTACCTCGACGCAGAACGCTCTTGACGCGAGCTAGTAAAACACGCGGACTGAAGGGCTTGCAGAGATAATCGTCCGCTCCCAACTCGAGCCCCGACACGACGTCAGCCTCTTCCCCTCGAGCCGATACCATTATGACAGGGATTGAGCGCAATGCGGCATCACTCTTGAGCTGCCGACATACATCTAGACCGTCCATACCAGGCAACATGAGGTCGAGTATAATGAGGTCCGGAGCGTTGGTAGTGACTGCCTGCAACGCCTCTTCTCCCGACGAAACGCAGGTCATGCGATATCCTGCCTTCGAGAGGTTGTATTCTATCAACTCTCGAATATCGTCCTCGTCATCAACGACTAAGATGGATTCCTTCATCTCTCTACTTCAAATGGTACACGCCGTTGTTCGTTATTACCCCGAATTTATCCCTTTGTATTCCGCAAACCCGCCCCCTAACAGAAAACTAACCTCTATCTTGCCATGGCCTCACGCTAACTAGTTTCTGTCCGCCAGGACAGAAACCGAAGACAACATTCACCTTTTTGCATGGAAACAATGTCGGATCTTCATCCACGGAATGAGCGAGTAATCCAAAAAAACCCCAGAAAACGGCGATTTTTGCCCTATCAGTCCAATCACGCCGGTGCAGATTCAACATCGCACCGGGGCGAAAAGTGTATTGTTGTCGCTGGTTTCTGTCCTGGCGGACAGAAACTAACTAAGATTCTCTCTCAAGAGATGCCTTGAAAACTCCACTTTCAACGCCACCCCGACCGGACTATCGTGGACCGCGGTGCCCGTGTAAGGTTCCACAGTATTCACATTCCAAAAGAAGAGGTCGCTATGAACAAGTCCATCACCTGCTTTGAGCACATTCCTGCTGCGCCGAAGGCCGTTGGTCCTTACTCACCGGCTGTTCGGGCTGGAGATACCTTTTATCTCTCCGGCCAGGTCGGATTGAATGCGGAAACGATGCAGCTCGTGGGATCAGGCATAGAGGAACAAACGGTTCAAGTTCTCGCTAATGTGCGAGCTGTACTGGCTCACCTGGGACTTTCCTTTGACGATGTGGTCAAGAGCACCATCTTCCTGACAGATCTCGGGAATTTTCAGACTGTTAACAAGATATACGGTGAGACCCTAGGCAACCATAAACCGGCTCGCTCTACGGTTCAGATTAGCGCGCTGCCCCTGGGTGCGATCGTCGAGATCGAGATGATTGCAGTTGCTCGCTCCTAGCACATCGTCGAACCTACATGGCAGATGATGAGCGATACATGGATCGGGCCTTGGCGCTCGCCGCCCTTGGCGGACGGTCGGTGATGCCCAATCCGATGGTCGGTGCTGTCCTGGTCAGCAACGGGGAGATTATCGGAAAGGGCCACCATGAGTTCTTTGGCGGCCCTCACGCCGAAGTCAATGCCATCAGTCACGTTGTCGATCGCTCTAAGCTTTCGGGGGCCACGCTGTATGTAACCCTCGAACCATGCTCGCATTTTGGAAAAACCCCACCCTGCGCCGACCTCATCATCGAGTCGGGGATATCGCATGTTGTCGTAGGGTGCCGTGATCCCTTTGCCGAGGTTTCCGGTACAGGGACCGAGAAACTGCTTACTGCGGGTGTCCGGGTGACAGAAGGAGTTCGGCACACGGAGTCTGTACTGCTCAATAAGAGGTTTATTCTCGCGCATCGCCTCAAACGCCCCTACATCATTCTCAAATGGGCTCAAACATCAGACGGATTTATTGCACGCAGCGATGGCTCATCGAAGTGGATTAGCTGTGAGGCATCGCGCAGCCTCACCCATGAGTGGCGCGCATACGAGATGAGTATCCTCGTGGGAACTACTACTGCTCGCATAGACAATCCGAGCCTCACCGTTCGCGATGTAAAAGGCCGAAATCCGGTGCGAGTAGTAATTGATGCCTCTTTGTCTCTCTCCCCACAAAGCAACCTTTTCAGCCACGAGTCAGAAACCATCGTATTTAACGCTATCAAGGACGAACACCACGGGCACATAAGTTGGAGACGGATCGATTTTCACCGCCCTGTAGCTCCTCAGATCGTTACGGATCTCTACGAACACAACTTTATCTCTCTCTTCATTGAGGGGGGCGCAAAAACCCTCCAAAGCTTCATCGATGCTGACCTCTGGGACGAAGCGCGAGTGTTCGTTAATCCCCAGCGATTTGAATCAGGGATCTCTGCGCCGAAGATTCCTCAGCTCCCCGACGAAACTCTTCACAGCGGCGACGACACCTTACTCAAAGTGAGGCACCACGATCTCGAATGTCGCCTGGGTCTCTGAGATTGATGCGTGCCGCAAAGGAAGGCATGAGGTGATTCTGTCTCCCCATTTTTGCAATTGATTTTGAAAACACATCAGGCTTTCGGCGGGCAAAATAGCGTGAGCGAGAGTCTCCTACTCCGAAAGCGCAGCGTGAGCCGCTTTTAACTTTTCACGACGGGCTGTCTTTGCCTCGCTTCCTCTACCTCAACCTCTCGGAGAAGCCGCACTTCTACTGACCACATCCTGCGCAGCGCGTTGATGAAGTAGACGGCTCCGGCTCGAGGAAGATCTTCCTTGAGAACAACCCGCTCCTTAATAATTCCTGCCTCCAGCAGCTCGGCACGATAGCAACCAGGCAAGAGGCCGCTCTCCACAGGCGGAGTGACGAGTTCACCATCAAAATCGAGTACGATATTAGCGATGCGCGACTCGGTGATCTCACCCCTCTCGTTCCACAGGATCACATCGTCTACATCAGAAACCTCCGGCACAGCGGTATCGTACTGAGTCCGGACGGTCGTTTTGTGGAACAGAAGAAAATTCTCCGATTCGACAGGGAAACGAGCTAAGGCCGCGGCATAGTGCGCGGTCAGAGGGTGGATATCGGAGACCTTGACATGCACCCCGTTACTTCTATCGACGCAAAGCTGAATCCGTCGCGCTCCATCCGCACCCTTCAAGACACGAGCGACTTGGTCGAGCTTTCGGCGCACACTGACCTCGTCAAGAGGCCATCCGAAATACGCGCACGACTCACGTAATCTACTGATATGTCGCTCTAGGAGAAACCACCCTTCATCGGCTTCCCACAGCATAGTCTCGAACAGATCAAACGGCTCGGCCCTTGCGGTTACGGCGCTGGCTTTTGCAAGACATTCATCATACTCGCTTCTCCATGCGGAATCCCACACGATTCCACTCCCTACTCCGTACTCCATCCGGCCCCGCTCTCTGTCGATCAGGGCAGTTCGAATTGCGACGTTGAAAACCTCTCGTCCATCGGGCGCTATGAATCCAATCGACCCAGTGTAGATCCTGCGCGGAGTGTTTTCGAGCTGTTCGATAATCTCCATAGTGCGCTCTTTGGGAGCACCGGTAATCGAGGCTGCCGGATAGAGTGCTTGCATCAACTCACTTAAAGAGCATCTTACTGTGGCGGACACGCGCCGCGTCATCTGAAACACCCTGGGATACCGCTCTACATCAAACCGCGGTGAGGTAAAGACGCTGCCTCGGTCCGCAACGCGCGCCAGATCATTTCGGACCATATCTACGATCATAACGTTCTCGGCCTGATCCTTCACCGACCCCATAAGCTGCTGATAGCGCTGGGCATCCTCTCGAGGGAAACGCCCTCTCCGGACTGTGCCCTTCATCGGGTTACAGGTCACTGAGTCACCACTACGTTCGAAAAGAAGCTCCGGTGATGCGCTACACACTACAAATCGACCGGCATCGATGTAGGAGCTGTAGGACCCCGCCTGCAAAGCAACCATCGAGGAGAACAAACTTTGCGGATCGCTGCACGCCGATGCTTGTAAGCGAAAGGAGTAATTCACTTGGTATGTATCTCCCCTACCAATCAAGGACTGGACTCTTTCAATCGAATCTCTATAGCGATCTTCAGAGACACTGGCCGTCCATTCCGAGAGGGTTAGGTTGGCTGCAGTCGCAGGAAGAGAGTGCCGACGCTCAGGTTCCCGGAAGAGGCCGAACCATAAGGCGGGGAAATTGTCGTCTCTCTTGGTCACGAGGGTCGAGTCCAACCCCGCAGCAGCTTCATACGAAAGCCATCCTACGGCCCACAGCCCTCGAGCTTTCGATTCCCTCTCAACACGATCGAGCCCGGCTCTTACATCCTCGGGGTGATGGGCAATGATCGTATCAACGGGGGGCTCGAAGAACAGCCAACACCCCTCACCCCTGTCGTAAACAACGCACGGGTACCTATTGTCAAAAGTCATGTAAGATTCCGCGAGCAAGAGATACTCGGGGTTCATTAAAGAAGATGACCGTACAAAGGTCAAATTGCCGCCGCAAGACCCTGATACGATTGCGCCTGTCACTGACGCACGTTTTTAATGTTCACTATCATAAAAACCGCTCGAGAGTTTGGTGTACGACAGGCGGAACGGTTTAACGATAAGGGGTGAAATGCCTGCACGAAAAGAGCTTGCTAGGAATCCGCCTCGGGGGAATTATGTGTTATCAGGCGCGAAGAGAATTCTCCGGTGTAGCATGAGCAGGCACCGGACGGTGCTTTACGAAGATCGAGGTAGTACCCAGTCTCCGACAGACGGTTAACATATGAACGACAGTTCCTCACTTTCACTGGTCGGACTGCGCGCACTTGTCACGGGCGGTGCCACTAGGATCGGACGGGAGATCTCCCTTGGCCTCGCCCGGTCCGGATGTGACATCATTGTTCACTACGCGGAAAATGAGGCGGGCGCGGGGGTAGTCGCCGACGAAATACGCTCCTTGGGCCGAAAAGCAATCCCTGTTCAAGCCAATTTCATCGATCCCCGAGCCCCGACTAAGCTCGCGCATGCGGCCCTCTCTACGGGAGAGGTCGACATCCTGATCAATAATGCAAGCATCTACCCGGATGCGGACTCTCTCTTGTCGAATCATTCTATCGAGCACGAGACCCTCGAGGATTGGGAGCGATCGATGGCGATCAACGCACGCGCTCCGTTCTTTCTCATGCAGGCATTGGCGCCCTCTCTCATAGCAAGTAGAAACGGTAATGTGGTGAATCTTCTCGACCGATCTATCTCAGACCTCTTTATTGACCGAGCAGCTCACTCTGCGAGTAAAGCGACCCTGGCAGCGGTAACTCTTATTGCGGCTAAAACCTGGAAGAGCTCGGTCAGAGTGAACGGGATAGAACTCGGGTGGATTCTTCCCGGTGATAACATGCCTGAAGAGGCGAGACAGCAGATCGTGTGGGCGGGGCCCGCGCAGGTGGTCGAAACGATCCTCTTTATTCTTACTACACCGTTTATTCGCGGTGAAGTGATAGGACTTCGAAATGGAAGCCACCTCACCTGAGATGAGAGCCGCATGAATTCACCCAAGGTTTCAGGAGTCGTCTCGCACATCGACCCCAAGCGCAACTACGGCTTCATGCGGATCGAAGACGGAGCTAATGATGTCTTTTTTGCATTCTCCGAGATCCAGGGAGGTGCTTCACGACTTCAGGTCGGCAGTGTCTTGAGAGGAATAATCGTTCAATCACCTAAGGGCCCGAAGCTCTCTCAAATAGAAATTGTCTCCCTCCAAGGAACGAATCCAAACGTATTCTACCCCATTATGAGCTTGGCCATGGTTGTCGGTTTGGCTCTCCTCCTATGGTGGCATTTTGAACGTTCACTTCTGGTTTCAGGGTTATTAGCGGTTAATCTAGGGGCTCTTTTTTTGATGGGGCTCGATAAATCCCTTGCCCGCTCAGGTTCCGTGAGAACTCCCGAAGTAGTTGCCTTCACTTTAGCTCTTCTCGGCGGCTCGCCGGGGATACTGCTCGGAATGCATGTATTCAAACATAAGAGTCGCAAAGCTTCATTCCAATTCGTGCTGCTACTGATTGTAGTAGCACAGCTATGCGTTGTGCGCATTCTGAACATTGATTTTGGGCTCTTCACGGACACGAGTAGGTAGTTTGAAACCACCGGAACCTTGGCGAGCCGTGCTACCGAATCGTTCCTTCAATTGTCGAGCGTTAGGCTATTCGCTCCACGAGCTGGACAAGCTCCAGCAAAACCGGTCCGCGACAAAAGGAGAAATCTCCAAATCGAACGATCTCGGAAAGCACTTCGGGGATGCGTCCTGTCTGCTCTAGGATCTGACACTGCAGTAACAAAGCCACTGGATTGCGCGGCCATGCGGAGAAGGCTGCTTTCACCCGCTGCAGAGCCCCTTCGAACTCTCCTTGATCTCGTAACTTGTAGGCCTCCATAAGTTCAGACATCGAGTGCTCGGCTCTCTGGATGGAAGTACCGAGAGATAAATTTCCCGGTGGGCAGGGCCAGATACCATCCTCGACGTACCATCGGTAATCATCCCATACGATCGTGTGATAATCCCACCGCTGATTGAACCCCATCGGAGAAGTCACCGGAAAGCTTCCTGACCCACTATTACAGAGAGTAACCGAGCCGTGATGATACACTGTCGCAGCAGGAACGTAGCGACTACAGAGAGACCTCGCATTAGCTTTGAGGCAAAGATCTATATCCTCGAGCCCATCCAGTGAAAACTGTCCTACTGCAAAGAAGAGATCGCGCGACATGTTGTTTAGACAACATTGGCGATCGCAGCACTAGAGCTGTTAGTTTTCGCCGCCCATCGCGTCGAAAAACTACCGGGCTGTTGGTATAGCTTGCCACGCCTGTAAGCCTAAATCACTCCCTTTCCTTGACCCATCACCTTAGGTTCGGTAAGCCTCTGCCTACTATGAAGAAGCACATCGAAACTGTCGGGGTAGTCGGATTCGGGGTGATGGGTTCTAGCATGGCTCGGAATCTCGCCCGTAAAGGCTTTAAAGTCTTCGGGTATTCTCGGACAGCACGCAAGGTCGAAGCCCTAGCCGCAGACGGAATTATTCCGGTGAATTCTCCTACCGAACTGGCCAAAGAGACCTCAACCGTTCTTACATCCATCTCCGACGGTCCGGCTCTGCACGATCTCCTGTGGGGACAAGGGCGACTCATCTCACAACTACCCGCAGGCGCTCTCGTTATCGATACGACAACCATCTCCCCAACCGAAGCTATTGAGGCGGGTGAGCGATGTCGCGCTGACGGCATTTATTTTTGCGATGCTCCGGTGACCGGTGGAGATGTCGGCGCACGCAACGGCACTCTTACAATAATGTGCGGTGGGTCAGACGAAACGATCTCAAAAGCTCGCCAATTTCTGGAATGTATCGGATCCAAAATCGTTCACGTTGGTCCAGCAGGTGCCGGTCAAAGAACCAAGGCTGTCAATCAGATAGCTGTCGCTCTTGGCATAGTCGCCATGACTGAGGCTTTGCATTTTGCCGAAGCCCAGGGACTCGACGTCGCCAAGACTCTCGACATCCTTCAAGGGGGTGCCGCCGGATCCTGGGCTCTCTCTAACTATGCTCCTCGCATTCTCGAGGGAAACCTCTCCCCAGGCTTCAGTGCTGGCCACATGCTGAAGGACCTCAGGATAGCCCTCACGGAAGCGCTACCGCTGTGTGAGCTACCCGGAACAACAACCGCCACGGAGCTCTTTGCGCGGCTCGTGGAACGCTACCCGAATCTCGGTAATCACGCCCTGATCAAAGCGTACGATCCCCTATCTCTTTCCGACACTTCGATAGAAGACCGCTCGAAGAGCTCGTAGCAACCCCGGCTTTGACTCAGAGTCCCCTGAAGCTCTGCACAGGATGGCTACAGATCGATTCCTGTGATAGCTTTTGATAGTCTCTATTTTTTGGTGTGATTGTATGAACTGCTCGTTTTTCACGGAGATACCGACAGCTGCGCCCGATGCCATCCTCGGCATAACCGAAGCTTTTAGAAACGACACAGCCCCGAAAAAAGTGAATCTTGGGGTCGGTGTGTACCAAGACGCCACAGGAAAGATACCAGTGCTCGAGGCGATCAAACACGCGGCGAAACAGTGGCTGGAGCTCGAAGACACCAAGACATACCTACCTATCGACGGTGTGGCTGCATACAACGCTGCAACTCAAGAGCTCCTTTTCGGCAAGAGCTCGCCTGTCATCACCGAAAAGCGTGTTGTAACTGTTCAATCGGTGGGTGGAAGTGGTGCTCTGAAACTCGGAGCAGAGCTGATTCAACGCTTCTTTCCCTGCCCCACCATCTATATCAGTGACCCGAGCTGGGAGAACCACAGAGTTGTGTTCGAAGCTGCCGGGATCAAGGTAGAAACGTACCCGTATTACGATGCCACTACCTCTGGGCTCAAAAAGGTCGAGATGTTGGAGTCTCTCCGCACCATACCAGCTCGCAGCGCCGTGCTGCTTCATGCCTGCTGCCACAATCCAACCGGAGTAGATCTCGACGTCGACACCTGGAAAGAGGTCGTCGATATCTGCGCCGAGCGGGAGTTGTTACCATTCGTCGACTTCGCCTACCAAGGCTTTGGTGAGGGTATCGACCAGGATGCTGTGCCGATTCGAATGTTAGTCGAAAAGGGGCTGACCTTCATCGTTACGAACTCCTATGCCAAGTCGTTTTCGATGTATCGCGAACGTTGCGGAGCCATCTCGGTCGTGACAGGTTCAGCCAAGGAAGCTGCCGCGGTGTTGAGTCAGTTGAAACGTATCGTGCGCTCTATCTATTCGAGTCCCCCTTCGTATGGAGCGCAGCTCATCTCGATCGTGCTCAACTCCCCGGAACTGCGTTCGCTGTGGGAGCGAGAGCTTGGCGAGATGCGGGAGCGTATTCACTCAATGCGTCACCTCTTTTGCTCGAAACTATCCGCCGCTGTACCTAACAGAGATTTCTCCTTTATCCTCGAACAGAGGGGGATGTTCTCCTATTCAGGACTCTCGGCTGAGGTAGTCCGTTCACTCAGGGAGCGCTATCATATATATGCTATCGAAAGCGGAAGAATATGTGTCGCGGCCATTAATGAAGGTAATATTGACTACATCTGTGAGGCCATATCTGGAGTTCTCAAGGACTCGTAGCAAAGCCAAGCACTCATCTCGGCTCTCGAAAATGTTCATGGCGAGTGCGGTTCTCCTCATGACCACGCCACCTGGGCGAGCTCAGGAGCCGCCTTCGACTGTTGAGATGCGCCTCGAGCCGATACTTATAGGTCTTAATAAACCTGTGGGAATAGCGGTCGCTCCGGGAGAGAACGCCCGCATGTATATCATCGAAAAAGGCGGGCTGGTTAAGATATTCGCAGACGGCAAGCTTCAGCGCTCAGCATTCCTCGATATCGAAGACCTCGTGAGCACCGGACCGGAGCAAGGGCTCCTGAGTATCGCCTTTCCACCTGCTTATCCAAGCGACAAACGAGTCTTCGTAAACTTCACTGACCGCCAAGGCGACTCGATAATCGGAACCTTCGTTCCAAAACAAAAAGATCGCCTCGACGAGGAATCCCTTTCCGTCGTGCTTAAGGTCGTACAACCTGCTGCAAATCACAATGGAGGACAGCTTACATTCGGGCCTGATGGCTATCTGTACGTAGCACTTGGGGATGGTGGTGGACAGGGTGATCCCTCAGGGAATGCGCAGAACAAGCGCTCCATGCTCGGTAAGATTCTACGCATCGATGTGTCTGATCCCGAACGCTACAGGATTCCGCCCGACAATCCCCTCGCTCCAGGCAACCACTCCCTCGCCGAGATCTGGGCTCTCGGATTTCGAAACCCCTGGAGATTCTCCTTTGATCGCGCCACTGGTCGACTCTTCGCCGGAGATGTCGGCCAGAACTCGAGAGAAGAGATCGATCTTGTTGAACGAGGCAAGAACTACGGGTGGAACACATTCGAGGGAACATCGTGCTTCAAGCCACCGTGCGATGCGGCGAAGTTTACAGCGCCGATTGCTGAGTACTCTCGCGACGAGGGGATAAGCGTAACCGGCGGCTTTGTATACCGCGGCAAAAAGATACCGGAACTGTACGGACGCTATGTATTCGGGGATTACGGCTCAGGCACCATCTGGATGCTTACCGAACAGAACGACTCGTGGAAACGCGAAGTGCTTTTCAAAACCAATCGCCACATCACCTCCTTCGCAGAAGACGCGGAAGGCGAACTCTATGCACTTACCATGGAGGGAGAGGTCGCAAAGATTACGCGGGCAGCGTAACAGAGCAGCTCAAAGGATATGCAGGGTGGAGACCTGTTCGAGATGAATCGTCCCTTGAGGAAGCGTGGCACCCGCTGCGCTGCTTCCACATAAATATGGTGCCTATCTCATCCCTTACATATCGCTGATTGGACTCTCTCGATTTAAACGGTGGGAGAGTTTACGTATTGCAATCAGGGGGCCTTGAAGAGGCTGGGGATCTTACGCTCCAACAGGATATCTTTCTCATTGTAACCATACAGGTCCCACTCGGTCGAGCGGATGCGTACGACAGGAATTCCTAACTTCTGCAGCACCTTGTCGCGATACTGATCGCGAGCAGAGTACTCTGGTTCGCTATCATCGACGTCAATTCGATTAACGAGGTGGAACATCTCTCCGTCGACCTCCAGATTTACTTCGATGCCAGCCTTGGTCTGCACAAGGAAATCGAGCTCAAAGGATGCCCTGTGCACCGCTCTTTCAAAGGCGATGCCTAGATCGCTAAGAACCTGGCCTACCCGCATTTCGAACGTACTGTGTGCGCTGGGTAGCTCGCTGAAAAGATTCACCATCGAGTTGAAGAGATGCGTCATACACTGCGGCATATCGATATCTCTCACTATCAAGACTGGACCCAACTGGCGTGCGATTTTGAGGCGGGTATGTTCGGGAAACGACTCGTGGTCGGCTTGAACACGCTCTGCAAAGGCCGCAATCAGATTCCGAGCGACTGGAGCATCCAACACGTCAGTCGCCCGAATGCAGCGAGCTAGAGCTAAGGTCGCTTCTCCTTTTCGATCGCTATTTTGAGGATGTTTGATCTGTGATGTAATGAGTTCTGTCAGTAAACCGAGACAGCCTGCATGCCTGAAGTTTACGGTACTGATGGAGTACGCCAAGTGTCCCAATTCCACTGGCGACGGGAACCATTCGCCGCTGGTAACCTTGTCACACACCCCACTAAAGATCCGTCCATCCACGCTCAAATAGTCAGCCAGGCTGTTCACTATTCCAAGGCCTGCCATCATGTCCAGGTCATCGAGTTCTCGCGCTACATGGTCACTGAGCTTGCCCACGACTCGGCGGTGTTTAGAGTCGAATAAACCGAGATCCGAGATACCCGACAAACACTGCTGGACCTCGCGGGCTCCGAATTGACGGATCTCCCTAGCTGCCTGGTCTACCACCGAATCAATTGTCCGACGGTCCTTAATTCTCAAAGTCCCGAGCGATTGCAAGATGCTGGTATTTTCCCACGTCTTCCTCGCTTCGCTGCAATCGACGAGCGCTCCTAACAACTTTTCGGCAATTGCACGCCGCGCTTCGTGAACCGAAGCGGACACATACGAGCCATGAGCCAGCTGTGACAGTACAACTTTGAAATGAGCTGGCTTAAAGGCCCCAGCGAACCGTGCGACTATGTCTAAGAGCCGAGACGCTCGGGGATCATTCTCGTCTGGCTTCGCATCTTGAATAAATCTGAGAAGCAGACGATCCTGGAGTGGTACATCAGGTTTCTTGACCACCGAACGCAGGCCACCAGAGTCCGCGCCGCAATCTCCCTGCTGCTTGTGCTCACGCTCGAATTTATGTCGATGAAATCCCACCGCCACAGGGTAACATGTACCGCTGGACTACCCAACTGCCAAGAATGCCGATACTCCATGGTCGACTTGGCAGCCTGCCTGATTACCGAATGCAGCACGTTTGCGAGGGTGCCGCTGGGAAATTCTTTTCAGAAAGATACGTAACTAAGGGAGATTTGTTTGTGTCTGGAGGTGACTCGCGACGAGATTAGCACAATAGTCGCGTAATCTTCTCGCATGAACGATTTGCTTCAATGTGAGGTACTATCGCTACTCGTTCGCAACCCCTGCCTGCTCCCCTCCCATGGGGAAAAGGCAGGAGCTCGTTAAAGTCCGAATGACTGTAGCTATAGTAGCGACAGTCCCCGCACGACTATTAGACCGCTCGACTTCAAGCCTTAGGCGGCAGGTCGTATGCGGCAACCTCTGAAGAGAAGCCGCACTGTCCGTGAGATCCATCACAAAACGGCTGCTTCTGCGATTGTCCGCACCGGCAGATAGAAACAGCGGCGCGACCACCGAGGTCGAACGCCTTCCCTGTGGCGTCACAGATCTCGAACTCCCCGCCCTCTACGCGTAGAGGTCCGTTGTTTTTGATGGTTATCTTTACCTTTCCTGTCGTCATAGCAGTTACTTCCCTTTTTATTGTAAGGATTTACGGAACTCATCTAACTTGGCAATCGCCTCTCTCAGCTCGTTGGCTTTTCCTCTAGCCTCCTCGACCAGCGAAGCCGGCGCATTCGCAACGAATTCAGAATTTGCCAAGTTCCTCTCGACTCCAGCGAGCTGCTTTTCGAGCTTCTCGATCCTCATCGACTGCTTTGAGGCGATATCCTTTACATCGACCTCGGCAGGCACCTGAACGTAGCCGATTCCACCGTTGAACCTGAGAGGTACGTGTCCTGCGGGAGCCTCTTCGCTTGTGTGGTCAGAGAATGCCCCCACCGCACCGATGGACTGGGCAACGGAACGCACCGGTTCGAAGTTCTGTCGCGCAGCTTCATTCAGGAACAACATTCGTACCTGTAACGGAGCTTTTGCAGAGATATTAAGATTCTGACGAATATCACGGATACCTCGCACGAGAGAGGTCATCAGATCGATCTGCGTCTCCGCCGCAGCATCCTTCGGCTGTAGTGTTGCGTCAGGCCAAGCAGCAACACAGATAGAGCGCTCATCACCCGCGTCTCCCCTGTCGACGATTCCGCGATTTTTAAGAACTTGCCACAGCTCCTCTGTAACGAACGGCATGTAAGGATGCAGAAGCTTCAGAAGAGTTCGCTCACACAGAGCTGCAATCTCCAAGGCCGTGCGCTTTGACTCTCCGTCTCCCCACAAGCGAGGCTTGATGATCTCGAGGTACCAGTCACAGTACTCGTCCCAGAAAAAGCTGTTTACGACACCGCAGGCATGCGCGATATCGTTCTTCTCTAAGTAGGAATCATGCGCGCGGACCGCCTCTCCAAGTCTCGAGACGATCCATCGGTCCTCGAGCGCTTCGAGCTTCATCTCTCGCGAATCAAACGATAGCCCCTGCTCTCCAAGATTACCCAAGAAGAGTTTGGTCGCATTCCACAATTTGATGACCAATCCTTGCCCACTCTTGAAGATCTCCTCACTCAAGCGGGTGTCTTGGCGTCCCATAGGGTAGTTGAGCGCTATCGCCACACGCACCGCGTCAGTTCCGTATTTGTCGAAGAGTCCGAGTGGATCGGGCGAATTACCGAGCGACTTCGAGAGTTTTCTACCTTGTGAATCACGCACGAGCCCGTGGAGCACCAAGGTTCTAAAAGGCACCTCGCCCAGTAGCTCCAAGGCAGACATAATCATGCGGGCATCCCAGAAGAAGAGAATATCCCTTCCGGACATCAACCAGTTGTTCGGGAACCAGAAATCCAACTCGTCCGTCTTTTCCGGCCACCCGAGTGTCGAGAACGGCCACAGTTGCGAAGAGAACCATGTATCCAATACATCATCGTCTTGCTTGAGCGAGACCCCTCCGCACTTCTCGCAGTTTGTCGGTGTTTCGACCGCCGCCGTTACGTGAGAGCAGTCCTGGCAGTAGTAAACCGGGATGCGGTGTCCCCACCACAACTGTCGCGAGATACACCAGTCCTGAATGGAATCCATCCAGTGAAAGTAATCGTGCTTCTCTGACTCAGGAACGATCGCAAGCCGTCCGTCGAGCACCACCTGCTTCGCCTTCTCCGCAAGGGGGCGCATCTTGACGAACCATTGATCGGAGACCTTAGGCTCCAAGACGCTCTTACATCGATAACACTCACCTACTGCGTGCGAGTGTTTTTCGATCTTCTCCATCAACTCCAGCGCCTCGAGATCGGCAACGACTTTTTTGCGCGCCTCGTAACGGTCAAGTCCTTGATAAGCAGAGCCGGCCGCGGCAGTCATCGTACCGTTGTCCCCGATTACAACTTCGAGAGGGAGTCCGTGCTTGATGCCAGCAGCGTAATCGTTAGGATCATGGGCAGGGGTAAGCTTTACAACCCCAGTTCCAAACGCCGGATCTACGAACGAATCTGCTATAATCGGAATTGGACGATTCTGAATCGGCAGCAACACCTGCCGCCCTACTACCCCTTTGTAACGTTCGTCATCGGGATGAACTGCAATTCCTGTATCGCCGAGCATGGTTTCAGGTCTGGTAGTTGCAACGATTAAGAATTCATTCGTTGGCTTACCCTGCTGATCAAGCAAAGGATAGCGCATGTGCCACAGATGACTCGAGTGGGTACCGTACTCGACCTCGTCATCTGACAACGCCGTACCACACACGGTGCACCAATTCACCATGCGCTTTCCACGATATATCAAGCCCTTTTCATAGAGCTGAACGAATGCGGTCAAAACCGCCTTCGCGAGCCCTTCATCCATCGTGAAGCGTTCACGCTTCCAGTCGCACGAACAGCCAAGTCGCTTGAGCTGTTCGATAATGATATCACCGTGCTTTTCCTTGAATTGCCAAACCCGCTTGAGGAACTCTTCTCTGCCCAGGTCGAGCATCCGGATCCCTTCCTTCTCGAGCTGGCGCTTGACGACGCTCTGTGTGGCGATGCCCGCATGGTCGGTTCCTGGGATCCATACCGCCGCGAACCCTCGCATGCGGTGCCATCGAGTCATGACATCCTGTGGGATGTTGTCGAGCACGTGTCCCATGTGGAGAATGCCGGTCACATTCGGCGGTGGTATCACCACGCAAAACGGCTTCTTCGAACGATCGACCTTTCCGTGAAAGAGATCCAACTCGTCCCAGAATCGATAAATCCGCCTTTCAGCCTCTAGGTGATCGAACTGCTTCGACATGCTCTCCGCCGACATGCTTACCCCCGAAAACTAAGCAATTTTTCCCGAAACCCGGCTAGTCCTGAGCAAGATTTTTAAGTTTTCTCACTATTTCAGGTAAAAAACTTTCCGATCTGAGGACTAGGAACTTCAGAGCCAAAACCTATCACTCTCCACGGCTTGTGTCACCGTTTGAGGTGTCCATGGCGAGACTCCTATACGAATTCTGAACCCTAGGGAAGCGAGGCAAAACCCCTCCCTGCTGCGAAAGCGGATCTTGGGTTGCTCTTCAATTTTCACGACGGTGAAAAATCCTCAATGTATCGCAGCGGA
>JBILFA010000011.1:0-49675 GCA_044351795.1 Bdellovibrionota bacterium
GGTCAGAGTCGTGCCCTGGATCGCACCGAACAGTGCAACCTCCGTTAACGCTTGGAAAGCTCCCCGGACATTTTTTACTTCTGTTCGTGCTTGGCTTCGCCAAGGGCCGAATTGCGGCCAGAGTCGCGCCCTGGATCGCACCGAACAGTTTTTCCTCTATTCGAACTTGGCTTCGCCAAGATTCGAATGACGACCAGGGCGGTGCCCTGGACCCCTCGAACAGTGCAGCCTCCGTTAACGCTTGGTGAGCGCCCCAGACAACTTGACCTCTATTCGAAGGGCCTACAGATCTGTTAGATCGCCTTCCTCAGCAATCTTCAGATCCTCATACGGTACCGTTTTACGTCGATAGAACTCGAGCGCGATGCAGTTCAAAACTCCTACGACCTCGTTGTGATCGGCGTAGCGGAGCTGGGTGCCGTACACCTTCTCGATCAGTAGGCTGACTATGTAGTTCATGTGTCCGGGGCGAAGCATTCGATCTTTTGGGATGATCTCCGACAGGGCGTTGAGCACTTCTTGATACTGTTTTCTTTCAGAGCGCGAAATATAGGGCATAATTCAATCCTTTTTGGTTAAGAAAAAAATCCAGAGTAGGCTTCCACTGCTTGCCGCGAAGGCATTGCAGGTGCCGTGCCTTCGGCTTGCGTTGAGAGTCCCGCTACGACGGTTGCAAATCGTACTGCTTGCGGGAGGTTGCCATCAAACTTCACTAACCCCGCAGCTAATCCTCCGTTAAAGGCATCGCCGGCGCCGGTCGTGTCCACTGGTTCTACTTCCAGAGCGGGAACTCGTAGTAGGTCTCCCTTTTTCATTCCGCTTGCTTGAGCGTGCGGCTCGCCGCGCTGATAGAGAATTGAACCGTGCGCTCCTAGGGTGAGGATGATCGTAGAAACGGGAAATGCCGCGCACATTGCCTTCAATTCGGTATCCGCCAGAGTTGCGATCTCGCCTTCTACTGGGCCGCCGAAGAGATGCTCGACCAGAAAGGCGCACTCTGTTTCGTTAGGAGTGATGCAATCCGAGAGTTCCAAGAGCTCTGGAGTTACGTCAGGGTTTATCGGTGCGGGGTTAAATATCGAAAAGAGCTCTCTCTGACGGGCCCGAGAGAGGGCTGCTGCCGCCGCGTGCAGATTGCTCTCCGCCTGAAGAACGCACACACGCAGGGCAGGCTCTGCTTCGAGCGAGCTCAGTACATGCTCTGAATTGAGGGAGTTATTTGCGCCCAGGGCCACCACGATCACGTTTTCTGCACGGTCGTTCACGACGATAGAAGCTGCTCCTGTGGGTTGAGCTTGAACTGTAAGTAGTCTCGTGGAGAGCCCCTCGCGCGACGCCCACTCTCTGTAGCCAGCTCCAAACATGTCAGCTCCCACAGCGCCGATGAAGGTTGTGCCGATTCCCTGTCTATGGCACGCGACAGCCTGATTCGATCCCTTTCCGCCGGGTCCCGAAAAGAACGTGCCGATCCGGGTTTCTCCCGGGGCAGGGAAAGCTTCCACCTTGAAGGCCAGGTCTTGAACGAAGCTGCCGATGACAGCAACCTCTACACTCATAAAAGTCCTCGCGCACGTTTGCTTTCTAGTATTTCGAACAACTCTTTTTCGGAAAGCTGCTGGTCGAACTCGGAGGCTGGTAAGCGCCGGAACCATCCGTACACCGCTGTCTGCTCCTCACGAGTTAGGAGTGGGGGTGTGTTCCTTGCGCTGTCGAGAGCGCTGACTATTAATTCGGCCATTTCGCTCTGCGAAGCGAGGGCGGCTTCAGTGCGCGTTAGGCCACCGGTAGTGGCCCCTTTCTGGTAGAGGCGCATGGCATCGAGGATGATCACCTCGGTTCGAGGAAAACCGGAGAGCATCAGGTTCCAGGGGTCCGATGAATCACCTCCTGCGCGAAAATCGGACCTGACGATCACAGAAGGGATGTCGAGCATCTTTGCGAGCATGTACTCGACCACCGTGCCGGAGTCGAGCTCAGGGCCGTCAAAATGAAAAACGCCGACATCGCACGACACGACAAGGTGTAAATCTTGATTCCGGATCTGAAGAGGGGTCGTCTCCCGTTGCTCCTTATCTTGTGGGACTACACATTGGTAGGAACCGCCTGAACACTTTTCGATCTCATCTGCAAGAATGGCGTTGCCGGTAAGGTGCTTTAGGCTGAAAAGCTCACCGGCGAGGTAGATGGAGTAGGAGTTTGTCTGCATGAACGATTAAGTACCGCACTATGTCACGCGATTAAACAAGAAAAGGAACACAAGTAGCACATCTCTGGAGTGCAGTGACCTTCTGGAAGCACACAAGTGATTCCAGAAGGGAAACGCTGTCCCTTATGAGGGAGCCGTGGGCCGATTATCGTATGGTTCGAGGAAATTCGAAGAATTGCTCATTTCTGTAATCACGCTGGTGAGTTATAGTTGGCAGGATGAATCTCGCTGTTGCCCAAAAGCTCCCTGACGAGCGACCTCTTGACGTACCATGTGCGACTTCCCCGGTCCAAGGCTCCGAGCTCCTTTCGGAATTGCAACGAGAAGCTGAGGTCATCGAGCGTATCTTGCTTCAGGTGGCAGACCACTCTTCCCTTTCGCCGGAGTTGCTACAACGAGCGATGGAGCTCGGGGTCTGGTACCACTTTAATCCTTTTCGCACGACGGCAGTGCGTGTACTCGATATCCCCTCCAGTTGTCGGATATTGGAGATAGGATGCGGGGCAGGAGCGGTCACCCGCTACCTTGCGGAGCAAGGGTTTCGTGTCACGGCGATTGAGTCGACGCCCGAGCTCGCACGCTGTGCACGCTTGAGATGCGAAGGGCTTCGGAACGTGGAGATAATTGAAAGCTATCTCGACGCGATGACACTCGACGAAAAATTTGATGTCGTGCTGTGTCTGGATCCTACTCTTCTTGAAAGTGAGTTTTACGAACCTGGACTTGAGCTCTTTGCTGTGTGTCGCAAGCTTGTCAAGTCAACGGGAAGTCTGATTCTTGCGGTCGGAAATCCGATTAGTCACGTTGCTGACGCTCGAATCGAGCTGTCACGAGATCATGTGCGAGGGCGTGGCGCCCCGCTCGGATCGCTGCGTGAGTCGTTGGCAAGCGCCGGTTTTCCGCAACACGAGACTTTCATATCTTTTCCTCATCATGCGGCGCCGCAGGTTTTGATTGAGCCGCTCCACATTCGCACTGGAAAGGTGAACTGGCTCTCGATGATTCAGAGCACCTTCAAAGGTTCTCCTCGCGGCCTGGCACGACTCGAGAGGTGGTGGCGCACTATCCATACTGAATATCTCGATTCGGCGTTGGCACCGGGTTGGGTGATCGTCGCGCATGCTCATCAAGTGCACGCCCCGCTATGGAGCGGATGGGTACTCTCTGAGGTAGCGGCGGTCACAGAAAGGGAAGGTGAAGGGAGATCCTTCACGAGAGAGGGGGTTCTTCACGCGCAAGTAATGATACCGGACACTGAGATCGTTTCTCAGATCTCTTCGCGCTGTGCTCCAAAGGTCACGGCTCAACAAGATATGCTTGACCGCATTGCGGCTGGCGATTACCGAATCGACGAGATGTCCAAGCAGCATCGCAATCTGCGTAGCATGGTTGCACATAAGCGGATCGCGGCGCGGGATAAGCTGCGTGCCGAGCGGCGAGCTCGCAAGAATCGAGAGGCGGAGCTCAATCTCGTGCTCGATCACACCCGGGCGGTAGGTGCTCAGTGGAGTGAGATGAAACAAGAGAAAGCAAAGCTCGAGGAGTGTGTCCTTGGGCTTCAAGAGCGTTATGAGCTTTCAGAGGAGCGCCTGCTTGAGCTGGCAGCTAAGGTTCATGAGGCTGAACTGGAGCTTCGAACGGTCAAGAGTTCATGGTTGTGGCGGATGGGCTCTCGCCTTCGGAACCTCTGGTCCCGGTAGAGCTATCTTTGTAGTGCGGTACCGAGCGCACAGTGCGCCTCAGTATCGCAGCCAATAACTTTCTGAGTAAGAAGGTTCTTCCTCCCTCACTGCAGGACTAACGCCCGCCATGTAAACGTTCCTGGCGATAAGTCTTTAGTTCTCTCGCTCTTCTTACCTGTTCTATGACCCTAGAGTGAGCCGTTCTCCAACAGAGCAGCAGCCATCACATAAATAAAGACTGTAACAGAAAGTGTGTATGGACCGTGCACCTGCACGTGCTCGTGAACGTAAACGTACCCGAAAGTGCTTAGATTCCGGGTAGGTGCACGTTTACGTGCTGTGAACTATCATCCACAGTTTGCGATACAGTCTCCATAAATAGGTTGACGAGGACGCGTTTCGAGTATATTTCTATACTCCTATGGAACACGAACTTGCCCATTACCCTTCTTTAGCGATGCTCTCGAATCCGTTGTCTTCTGCGAGTGTGCCCCTGGCTGCTCGTACTTCCGCCGAGTCCGCCATGAGTCCGTTGGCGCGACTATTTATTAGGCACGGATCTGCCGAGCGCTTGGAGACATTGTTTTCGCGCCTAAAGGACGGGGCGCTGCTCATTGCGGCGCTTTCATACGGATTGGAGCTCTCGGCTAGTGAGATCTGCTCCATGCGGGTGAGGGACGTAAACATCGCCGCGCAGAGTGTGGTGATTAAGGCACGAGTGTATCAGGTGCCGAAGATGGTGCTCGATGATCTCAGGGAATATCTCCAGGAAAAGTTGTGTGGTTATGAAGCATCCATCAGCCTCTCGAAAAGGGATCAGCTTCTTTTTTCTGAAGTTGAGCGCTCCATTTTTCAGCGTGAAGTAGTATCGTGGTGGCGGATCTTCAAAGCGACTCAGCAGTGTGCTGCAGTGAGCGCGAAGGCACACCGTGTGTGGGAGTGTGCAGAGTCTACCTTAGGAGGTTTGGACGTAGGGGCAAAGATTGTCGATAAGGCGCTCTCTCTCATAGGGCGAGCACATCGACATCGAGCCGTCAAAAGAAAGGTAAAACTCTCATCGGTTTTGGATCTCTTTGACAAGGGGCCCCGAATCGTTCGGCGAAACCGCTCTGGCGGGGTAACAGCCTACTATGTATGGCGAGCGCGGATGCTGTAAGAAGTTAACCATGTTGCGTTGCGCGAACTAGTTGACATCTTGCGACGCGTTCCCCCTTGACTACATTCCTAGGAACGTGGACTTTCCTTCCTCGTTAGTCCAATCACTCGTTCGGGAAAATTGGTAAAGACTCCGTCTGCCCCCATATCCCGAATCGCATCGATATCGCTGATCTCATTTACCGTATACACATACACCTGAAGCCCTTGGCTATGCGCATCGGAAACTCGCTCGCACGTTACTGAGTCAATGTGCAGATGGATCGAGATCGGTTCGAAGGTGCTAATCATCTCTTTGAGGTTGATCGGATGGCCGTAAATGAGCAGTCCAAGAGGGATCTCAGGAACCTCCTTTTTGAAAATAATAAGCTCGATCTGATCGAACGCCGAAACCAGAAAATCGTCAGGCTGCCATCCTTCTGTAAGCGCTTCCCGAATCACTCTTACGGCCACGGATGCAGAGCCTTTTCCTTTGAGCTCTACCTGAGCTTTTGCTCTGCCCTTCATGAGTGCAAGAACCTCCGAGAAGAGCGGGATCCTTTCGCCCTTTCCGACATCGTATGAGCGTACTTTCCCCAGCGATTGTCTATCGATGAATCCAAACCGTTTTGCGCAGCGGGTCAGAGTGCGATCGTGAAAAACGACCGCTTCGTTCTCTACAGCTCTCACATCAAACTCTATCCACGGCGCACCTAACTCCAGAGCTTTTGAGAAGCTTGGGAGCGTATTCTCAGGTTCATGGCCGGAGGCTCCACGGTGCGCAAAGCAGAGAAGGGGAGGATTCGAAAGGGTCGTCATGCAGGGATTATATAGACGAACCTCCTCTGGAGAAAAGTGGAGTAGTGCATCGGTCGGCTGTGCATCGGTCCAACCCCTTTAGAGTCGTCGGCATCCGCCTCCGTGGCTGCTTCCGGAACCGCTACCGGACGCAACTATGTTTTCTTAGGTCGGAAGCGCTGATTTCCGGCGAAATCGATGGAATCAAAGGGAACGCTGCTGACGGCACCTGTACATCTCGTATACAATAAGGGTGAGGTTGCCGAAGATCTCACCGGTGTTCGAGAAGGTTTGTCTTATGTCTTTAATCGATTTCCCCAACGACCTCTTTCCCAACAGAAAATGGCTTGTATGTTGGCCGGAGGACTACGATGTTCGCTATCAGATCAACCCCTGGATGGATCTCACGAAGCTGCCTGTCAAAGTGCTCGCCAGTAGCCAGTGGCGGAATCTTCATCATCACCTCCTACGGCTCGGTGCATGGCTCGAATACGTCGACCATGAGGACGGAGTTCCTGATATGGTGTTTACTGCCAATGCGGGCTTGGTCCGAGGGCGAGATGTCGTGATCTCGCGCTTCCGATACAAAGAGCGACAGGCGGAGGAGCGTCACTTCCGGGCTTGGTTTGAGAGAAACGGATTCTCTATTCTGGAGCTCGACTCCGGAGCGTTTGAAGGAGAGGGAGATGCGCTGTTCGCTGGCTCGACACTCTTTTGTGGATACGGCTTTCGTTCTGATTTAGTGGCTCATGAGCGAGTTGCTAGCCTGTTGTCCGTTGAGCAGATGGTTCCCGTAGAGCTGAAGGATCCTCGATTTTATCACCTTGATACCTGCTTCTGTCCGCTTACTTCAAAGCTCGCGATGGTTTTTCCCGGAGCTTTTTCCGAGGAGGGGCTCAAAGCTCTTGAGCGCTCGATTGAGCTCATTCGGGTGCCGGAAGAGAACGCTGAGCGGTTCGTGTGTAACGCTGTCGTTCTGGGGCGGGATATCGTGTTACCCGCAGGCTGTTCAGAAACGTATGCTCTTTTAGCTAGCCACGGCTTTTCAGCACATCCTGTTGAGTTGAGTGAATTCATAAAAGCTGGTGGCGCAGCGAAGTGTCTCTCGTTGCGCTTAGAGCAGATTTGAGTGTTTATCACTTCCCCTACTTGAGCTGCCGAGCGCAGCACGGTGTTTTCAGTACACGTCGTTCTCGCGCCTCATGATATCTTCGAGTGTCCCGCGGCGTTCAATCACCTTCGTGGAACCATCCGGCTTCAGTAGTATTGAGGGCGGAAGATTCATTGAATTGTAGTCGCTCTTCATGGCGTGGCTGTAAGCGCCGATAAGTCCCTGAACCATCAGGTCTCCAAGTCTCAGCTCAGGAAAGCTCCTTGGTGCTAGCGTTCCGTCTTCGGTTCTCGTGAAGACGTCCCCAGACTCGCACAGGTAGCCTGCTATGACATAGGGATTGCTACCGATCATCTGTCGGCCATCAATCGATACGAATTCGATTGGATGGTAAGCGCCGTATATGGCAGGGCGTGGATTGTGATTGAAGCCGGTGTTGACGATTGCAAAGTGATAGTCGGGCGTTTGCTTCAAGTTTTGTACATCCGCGATTAAGTAGCCGCACTCTGCCACGACGTACCGGCCCGGCTCGATCTGTAATTGAATAGGCTTTCCGTATTCGCGGGAAAATGTTTCGAAGCTCTCCGTGAGCTGCTCGCCCCACTCATGGAGCGGCATAGGCGCGTCAGTCTCAGGGTTGTACACCACGGGAAGTCCCCCACCGAGATTGACGAAGTCGAGATCCGCGAAGCCTTTGGCAACCTCGAGGGTAAGATCCTTTATCCTCAGCCAATGGGCTAAGTCAGTTCCCGAGCCGATGTGTGCATGCACACCGGCAAGCTGGAGGTCGTATTCCTTGATTACCTTTCGCACCTCATCAAGCTGGGTAATGTAGATCCCGTGCTTGCTGGCGGGTCCTCCGGTATTGATCTTGTCGTTAGCTCCGTGTCCTTCGCCCGGATTGAGCCGGAAAGAGAAAGAGGAACCTGGACGAAGTCGTCCTAATAACCTCATCTGGTCGAGGGAGCTGCAGTTCATCGTGACCTGCATATGTAGGAGTTCGTTGAATACAGACTCAGAGGCGCTCTCTCCAGTATAGCCGATCTGGTGAGAGGAGTAGCCTGCTACCAGAGCTCTCTTCGCCTCGTTTAGAGATGATGCGTCGATCCAAAGCCCCTCATCACGAATAATCTCGAGTACCGCGCGAAGGGTGAGCGCCTTGCATGCGTAGCGAACTACGGTGTTCTCGTAGCTAATGGCGTTCTTCAGCTCCCTGCATCGTTCTCTTATAGTTGACTCGACGAAGACATAGAGCGGTGTGTGGAATTGCTTTGCAAGGGAACGGACGAGTTCTGGCTGTAAAGTCATGAGGGAAACATACAATTTTGGAGATGGTCTTGGAAAGGGAATCAAAGAGCAGCTTTCGGGGCAGGGGGCTAGTGCCTCGTCCTTATTGCTTGCTCTCGTTGTCAGGCAAAAAACCTATCGGACAAGGCGCTAGGTTTTCTTACGGGCTTTCTCAAGGGCTGCAGCAACCTCTTCTTTCCCCCTTTCGGTATAGCGCATCGTGATCCGGACATCGCTGTGCCCTAATGCTTGAGCGACCAGTCGAATATCCTTCGAATTATCCAAGAGATCGACGGCAAAAGTGTGACGTAGTAAATGAGGGTGGAGTTTGGTTTCGACCGAATAGGTCCGAATAGCTCTCCATACACTCTTGGATCCCATGCAGAAGCTCTGCGGGTCGTTTGATTTCGCTCCGCGTGTGCTGATGAAAACGGGCAACTTTCCATCGATGGCGGGGGAGAGGCTCGGGAAAAACGGCTTGAGCTGTTCCGCTCGAGCAAGGAAATACTCTTGTAGTCGGTCTCGAATCGCCGACGAGATGTAGACATCTCTGAACCGATGCCCCTTCGTCTTCACATCGCGTATCCATTCGATCTTTTCGTCTATCTGAGAACGCTTGAGCGTGCGGGCTTCATCTGCTCGTAAGCCGGTATCAAGAAGAAAAGTGAAAAGTATCTCGTTTCGGTAGGTTGAGAAATTCCTTCTATGTGCTCGAATCGCAGTGGCGTGTTCCTTGATACGTTCGATTTCGTTGGAATTAATCGATTGAGGTCGCGAATTTTGAACCTTCGGTGGTTTGACATCCCGAACAGGGTTGATAAAGCCCGGCAAACGTTCCGCCAAGGTGCGGCCCATATGCTTCAGAGTGGCGAGTCGTCGAGCTACCGTTGCTGGCGCCTCCACTTTGAGCGACTCGTCTACGAAGTGCCTGCACGACGAGAAATCCCAGTCTCCAACTGTCAGATGCTCTATCTCGCTTGCTCTGCGGTAGCGCTTGAGAAACTCCAAGAATTTGTCGGTGTCGAGGCGCTTCGCGCGAGCAGTGTGCCCGGCTCCGTGGGCGAAATAGTCGAGGTACTCTCGCACTACAGGGGCGAGTGGGCGCGAAGCAACGCTCTCTGCCGGTTTGACATCACCTCGTAAAGCTTGAAACACCTCAGTCATAACTAGTCCAAGTGTACGGAAGGAGACCTATTCGTGCCAGCCTCTCTCAACTGTCGTGGTGGGGTGTTTATCGTTGATGAATCACAGCCTGCGCGCCGGAGGGCATTGCCAATCGTGCTCAGCTAGCGTAATTCCTTTTAATAACAGAGGTATACGAGTAGGCTTGATTGGTGTTGTATTTAATCCAGAGCCACTCATACGGCCCTCCAAGGCATGACAGAAACAGCTAAACCGTCTAAAATCGAGCGATGAAAATTCAACCTACCTTCAGCTCTTCAATCAAAGACATCGTTAATACGGTCGAGGCTGCTGTGCTCGATGCGGCTGGATACATGGTCGAAGCGGCTCGCTCGGGATGCACGTTGGAAGTAAATGTCAAAGCTGACCATTCTCTCGTCCTCAACTTGGATCTCGATAGTCAACGCCGCATCCTTGCGCAGCTTGGATCATCTTTTCCAATTGTTGCGGAGGAGGATGAGACCTCCCATAACCTCATTGAGAGTTGTTCGTCGTACTTTCTCGTCGATCCATTGGATGGAACTACCTCGTGCAAGCGGTTCCTCGGTCAACAGGGTGGTCAGGTGGGATACGGCCCTCTCGTAGGATTCGTCAAGGATCATCAGCTGTCGGTCGCTTGTTTCTATAGCGTTCCGCACCAGCGGCTCTTCACCGCAGTGCGAGGAGAGGGGTGTTATGTGAGCGATGTAGACTTTGTTGCCGCGTTCTCCCCTGTCGAGCGTCGTAGATTGGTCGCTCCACCGTGCAATGCTCTCACGCAGGCCGGCGTGCTGTTTCTGCTCGGACACCACGGAGAATCGCGCATCATGCAGCACCTCAAAGAGTTGAACGCCGTAGAGAATATGTACCGTTTCGGTGGATTTGCGAACGACTGTGCTCGTTTGGCTCAGGGGTTTGAGCAGATTAGTATCCAGTTCTCGGTCAAGCCGTGGGATCTGCCGGGCGTGCTGCTTCCTTTAGAAGCGGGCCTTGAGGTATGGATGGATCCGATGAATCGCCGCGTGCCTCTTGCGGAATGGCGCATCCAGAGCAACAACCCGATGTACATCGTGCATCCCGGAGTTCGTGACGAATTCTTTTCGAAGGTAAAGACGCTCATTTGAGGAACCACTGATGACGATTGTGCGCCTGGATGCTCATGCGCATCTCTACGATTTTTATGCGCTCTCTGCGTGGTGTACTGCTGCTGTGAGTGGTCTTCAGGGTGGAGATCGCAAGGTTGCTCCGGCAGTAGTCGTGGTTGATCGTGACGGGCAGGATTCATTCGCGCGCTTTCGCCGCGAAGCGCCGGGATGGGCCGAGGTGTGCGATGGTAGGGCGGGAATATGCAAAGTAGGCCCGAGCGAGCTGATCGTGATCCGAGGCGCGCAGTACAATGCACAGGAGCGCGTCGAGGTTTTGGGACTTGGCTGTATTCGTGCGGATCTGGAACACAAGCCAGCCGCGGAGATCCTGTCTCGAATCAACGCGAGCGGTGGACTTCCGTGTCTTCCGTGGTCTCCCGGGAAATGGTTAGGAGCACGTGGGGAGATTGTCCGGCGCTTATTGGAGCAGGGATCTCCTAGCGAGCTCGTGGTCGGCGACGTAGCGATACGTTCTGTGTGCGGACCTCGTTCCAGTTTACTTGCGCACGCACGCACCCTTGGTTATCGAGTCCTTTTCGGGACAGATCCTTTGCCACTCAACGGAGAAGAAACTCTTGTTGGATCCTTCGGGCAGGAGCTTGAAGTAGGTGTGAAGAGTACAAGTGAGGAGCTGGCTCAGGAGGTTCTCAACCGATTGTTAGATCCGATGCTCACTCCCGCTTCATGGGGAAAGCGGAATGGCCCTCTTACGGCGCTAAAGCGGTTCGTATTGAGTAATGTGTCACGGCCTGTCAGAGGCCGATTGCTTGCTGACTCGGAGATCAATTCACGAGGATAGCTGGCGAAGAGACCGCCTCCGACTGATTGGAGCTCTATCGAACTACCGACCAATCCGGCTCCTGCTGTGTTGAGCAGTGCAGTGTTCCTCCTCCCAGTATCCAATCTCCACAGTGAATACCGATCACCTTGTGATGTGGTAAGAGATCAGCGAGGAGTCCTAGCGCTTCCCGATCACGAAGATCATTATAGGTCGGTACGAGCACCAGACCGTTTGCGAAGTAAAAATTCATGTAGCCAGCTGGCCAGCGAACTCCATCGCAGTAGCGCGGCTCTGGAAAAGGAAACTCTACCACATCGAGCTTCTCTCCCTCTGGAGTGCGATAGCTCTTCAAGGCTTCGACGTTCTCCTTGAGCTTGGCATACTGCTCCTTATCGCTCTCGTTGGCGCTTGCTACTACCACAGTACGTGCATCAACAAATCGCGCTACATTGTCGATATGCCCGTGTGTATCATCACCGCTGACGCCGTGAGGTAGCCAAATAGTATTAGGAGCCCCCAAGTATTCCGCGAAAAGCCGCTCATATTCGCCTTTCGTGAAACCGGCATTACGCTGCTGAGTCTGGGAGAGAAGACACTCTTCCGTCACGAGTATAAGCCCGTCTCCGCTCACGTCTAGCATTCCGCCTTCCAGCACTGGAACCGCATCGTCAAGTTGGGCTTGTGTGAGGGAGATTGAAGTTGCTGTCGAGACAAAATCCGGCACCTGCTGATCCAGCTCTACTTCCGGTAGGTGCCCCCAACCGGTAAAGGTGAAAGAGAGCCAATGAGGGCGCTCTCCGACGACACCGAGCGGGCCTGAATCTCGCAGCCAGGCGCGGTTGTATTGAGCTCGGTGAATTCGGATATTTCCCCTTATCTGTTGTCTTTCTAACCGTTCCTTGAGATCCCTCTCGAGCTCGTCGTTGAGACATAAGATTTCAACGCACTCGACCTTCGACACATGTCGAATGAATTCGCAGTAGGCCCAGCGAACGGCGTCGAGTTTCCCTGGATAGTCCGATTCCATATAAGGCCAGGCGATCCAGGTTGCTCGATGAGGCTCCCATTCTGCGGGCATGCGCTGTAGTGTCATAACTGTATTCCTTTGATGTCCAGCCAGATTACTCGACAGCCTCAGGGCTGATTGCATCTGCCGTATTCGTGGAGTGTCCGCTCCAAGGACGTTGTCCGCGCGTCCCTAAACGTGTAGCGAATTTCTCCTGGATGAGAAACTCTTGGGGAACGATTTTTTGCTTCTCGAGCCACAAATAGATCCTTTCGGCGGCCATTCGGTGAGCGATCTCATTAGGATGACGGTCCACACCCGGGATCACCTGTAATCGATCGAGCGGGATACCTTTGTAGATTTCAGATAGATCGAGCACTGGTACCTTCAGGGAGGTCATCAATTCCTCGACCTTGGCGTGAATGTCATAAAACGGATACGTGTCATCCATCGGTATTCCGAAGAGTGGAAACACGACTGCGATGATCGTTTTGTTCTGGCTTCTGACCGTCTCGACCAAGCGGCCCATCGAGTCTGCAAAGGGTTTCCAGGAACGGGGGTTCTCGAAGAGGTCGTTGAAATAGTCGATGTATGCTGCGTGGGTCTTGGTGTTGTGAAGGCGGGTCGCGACGAAGCCGTACGATCTCCAGTGACGAGCTAGCCAGGCTGAGCGTCCTTCAAGGTTAAGAGCGCCGAAACGATCCTGCATATTTTCGGTTATCCCGGTTGGGGTGTGGTGTTTCACCTCCGGATCATTGAGGGTGATTTGAAGCAGTATGGCATCGCTACCTTCTTGTACCGCGGTTTTCGCGACACCAACTTCGTGTGAGGTCGAGTAGGCTGGAACTCCGTAATTAATCACCTCCACCCGCCGAGTGGTGTCGTTCAAGTTGAGCATCTGCTCGAGCTTTTTCGGGAAGGTGTCCGTGAACTGCATGTAGGGGGCGAAGGTGAACGAATCTCCGATGACGCCGATGCGGAACACATCGTCGGGTTTTGGCACGATGTGGGGATAATCCTGCATCGAGGGGACAGAAGGGGAGCGGAAGTAAAACAACGGACGGTCATTCCAACCGGGGCCTTGTGCCGTACGAACGGGCACCAGTAGTCGCACGCCAAGCTCTAGCAGCCCCAGCGCTATCAGAACTCCGAAAGTACCCACAAAGATCGTCGATATGAGGGATTTGAGGGCGTTCACGAATCATCTCCTGCCGTCACGGGTGCATGTGGCATCACCCGACTCACCCGTTGCTGCACTTGCTCGTAGAGGGCGAATAGCTGTGCTTCGAATGCCTCGCGCGTGTAGAGCTTCTCCGCAGTGCTACGCGCGCGCTCTCCTACCACCTGCCTGTGAAGTGGATCATCGAGGAGCTTGCGTAGTCCGGCTGCAAACCCTCGGGGCTCGGCAGGTGCCAGCACCGAGATCTCCTCGTCTAAAACTTGGCGATGAGTGGGAAGATCCGTCGCAAGCAGGGGTTTGCCCGAATGAAGATAGGAATAGATCTTCATCGGAGTGTTGTTTCCTCTGATGCGTGGAGATACGAGCACGTCCGCCTGTGTAAGGTAGGATTTGAGGTGAGCGACTGGCTTGGGCCCCAAGAATGAGACGCCTCCTCCACATTCAAGCGATTCAGCCTTGGCTCGGTACAGCGCAATCGAATCAGGAGTTCCTCCTACGATCACCAAGTGAGGATGAGAAGGATGGTCACGGACCAACGCGAACGATTCCAGGAGAAGGTCTATGCCTTGGTAGGATTCGAGATTCCCAACGTAGAGGATGACCGGCTGAGAGTCACGAATATTGTCTCCGAAGACCTCCGCCCGTCCTAGTTCGTCCTTGTCACCGTGGGGAAGGAGAGACACATCACGCAACATGACAGTGTGCGGAGAGCCGTGATGGGTGGCGATCGCCTCTAATGCGTCGCACACGGGAGCTACCGCGATACTGCCACGCACCGCGAGACCCTCGAAAAATCGGAAGATCGGTAGGATCGGTCTGAGAAGCCACCACTTCTCGGTCAGTTGGAGCGCCAGCGAGGAGTCCATATCGTAAATGTAAGGGGTGGCGAAGACCTGCTTAGCCAGCCAAGCGATAAAGACTGATTCCTCCACCGCATGGACGACCGCATATTGAGTGCGGCGACTCTTCCACAACATTTCGAATGTGGTGAAGGCGAAGATGAGATCACACAAGAGCTTTTTGATCGAGATGCCTGGGCGGATTCCACGCAGGTACGAGGGAGTAGGGATACGAATGATGCGAACCCCCGGGATCTCGATATCTTCGCCTTCGCCGTACGTCAGGAGGTCTATTACCGGCGGGTCCCCCGCCTGAAGACGAAGCTTTCGTGCCAAAGCCTCAAGTGCCAACCGCACCGCGATAGGGGTGCCGCGTTCCTGATAAAAAGGCTGTGGAGCTAGGAGCAGTACCCGCATGTCATGTCCTTCCGAAGAGCTTTCTTCTCGCTTTCGCTATCGAGTCACGGACGAGAAATCGCAGGGCTCTACGCTGGCAGTTGAGCCACAGAAGAAGGTAGCCTCCTCCGGACAGCGTAAATCGGAGAACGTATGCACGCAGTGTGGGGAGGTGACAAAAGATGTGCGTGAACATGTGAATCTCGGTCTTCACGAATTGCTTCCCGGATTGTCGCGGAAAACGGAATCCGTGGGGGCCGTATGCAGGGACAGGTTTGCCTTGCCTGCGTAACGTTTCAATTACCCGAAACGCCCGCCAACGCTTCTCTGTTCCCATCATGCGGTTGCACGCAAGCGCCTCTCGACGGGTGACAGTTTCAACATGGACGTCCTTGTCCTCTACGATCTGTTTGCACACCTCCTGTCCGCGTGGGGTGCGTACGAGAGCGAAGCTCCACCCTTTGTAGAAGTCGACTCCCTCGTGAGGCGGCGCCATCCACGGATCTCCAACAGCGATATCGGCAAATTCGGCGCTGGCATCGAAACAGGTGAGGCAGCGGGCCGGGGTGTACAGTCGATATACGATGTTGATGATCTCCATGGAGGATGGTCGGTAGCCCTTCTTCTCGCCGAAATATACCGGATAGAGAGAGCCGTCGTTCATCTCTAGATGCGGTGTCCCGGGATGCTTTCCAACTCGTGAGATGTATCTCTTTGCGTTGACAACTTTGTCACCGAGGTGTTTCCAGATGATTTTGAGTGCTTCGTGCTCTACCGCCGCGTGACAGAAGAGCCCAATCGTCAAAACGACGCGTTCGCGCAAGCGTTGGTCGAGTTCGGCCGCTTTTACGAAACCGTGAATCTGGCACGGAAGCCCAACCAGCGCGTAGCGACCGGGAATCGAGCGTACCTCTCCGAAAACCGAATTCGTCGGGCAGATAGCATATTTTGACTTCATCGCTGAAAGGATCTCTTCTCGACTCCGAGCGACGATCGCTTTCCCTTTCCATAGTTGCTCGCTGTCGGAAACGATGACGATAGCGCCGTCGATCTCGCCGCGACGCATTAAATTGAGGAGGATGGCAGTGACCAGACCTCCGCTCGTGGAGCGCTCGCGGATATCCGGATCTGTCGAGTACGCGATGAAGGAATCAACGAAGTGTCCGTGGGTCGAAGTCACGTCTGCTTCGATACCGAATTTCGCTTGATATGCTTCTCGAATATCGAACTCATCTCCGGGGCACACCTTTACGCACAGGTCGCAGTCGGTGCAGGCGGAGAGATTGTGAACGGCCGGATAGTCCTCACTGTCCAGTCCCAGTACCCCCGTTGGACAGATGCCGATGCACGAACCACAACGGTGACACAATCCTCCGTCGATGATCTTGCCGAGGCTGCGTAGAGCACGAGGCGCTTTGTTGTCGCGATCCTCGTTCCACTCGAGGGGATCGATAAAGGGGCCGGAGGTACGCAACGGGGAATAGGACTCCGAGTTGTTCAGTATGGCGAGTGAGGCCGGGCGCTTAGTAGTGTGTTCGGTGTGTGGGTGCTCTTTGGTATCGGCGGCTGGAGGCATCTGTTCTAATTCCGCACAAACTTAGCGATGACCGGTGATCCGAACAATCTTCGCACGAGGAGGGCCCTGGCGATCGATTCGAGTGTTTTGGAGATCTGCGGGCTCCGGAGCATCCTGTGCAGAGCCATGGGCAATACAAATTGTCTTTCGAGCCGCTCCAGACGAAAGCCGTGTCGTTTGAATTCCCGGATGATCTCGCGATTCGAAAAAAGTTTGTAGGTGCGAGTGTTTCCTTCAATGCGGCGCTTAAAGGAAAAGAGTAGGGGGCTCAGGATATTTACGCTCAGCCATACCGGGTAGTCGATGATGACTGCATAATTTGACACCCGACACATCTCGGACACCAGCGTCTTCCAGGCTACACTGTGGCTCATGAGCCGAAAACTTGTGACGAGATTGAACGACCCTGCGTCGAAGGGAAGGTCGATTAAGTTCCCACACTTGAAGGAGATTATGCCGCGGTCGATCTCCTGCGTAAGCTGTGTCGCACAGACAGCAGAACTTCCGAGAACTGTCACAGCACGATGAGCACGGCAAAGTGGAAGTGCAATCTGACCATGGCCGCCGCCTACGTCCAGAACCGAGGTAATGTCCTCGTCGAGAAGTCGAAGAAGCTTGCGTTCCTGAACGGCGAGCATCCATTGTCCGATCGCGTCGCCGAAACGGGCGGCGTACTCGTCTGAGGATGCATGGACATCTGCGTCTTCAACGGTGACGTGTGGTGATAGTGAGGAGTGCAGCGTACTGTGGGAGGCTTGGTTCATCGTCTTGGCGGCTACCTACATCCTTTCGACAGCAACCTCTTCGTCTGCGTAGTTCGGGATTCCAAGCTCTCATCAGCTGAAACGGGTGAGGGTGCCGTTGTGACCGGTCGCGGCAGAGTATAGCGATGAATGCGCTCGAAAGGCAAGTGTGGTGGGCGGCTAACGTATTGAATTTACGAGGGTGGATGTGCTTCTTGCTACAACTCCTAGCGGGCCGTACTCGTGCTGTACCAACTAGCCGCTGACGGGCAAGGCTCTGACTACTGTCTAGTCGAAAAGGCGCTTCTCTTTCTCGAACTGCTGGGCCACTTGATGGATGATCTCGCCGAGGTTCGCGGCGACCTTTTTAGGATCGAATCCGAGAAGCAGGGCCAAGTGGTTAATCTCGTCCCTTGCTCGAGGATAGTTTGGAGGACTACCGACACCCACTTCGTGGACCATGAGGTCCGCCAATTGGACGATGGCGGTTTTTTGGTCCTGTTCCAACTCCGGCCTTGAGTCGATCGGATCGCGATAGTGCAGGATCGTTTGGCAGGTGTCAGGGGAGAAATTCCATTTCTTCGCGACCAGCGCCCCGATGAGCGGGTGTGAAAAGCCCAGGATCTCCTCTTCAACGACCGTGTAGGTACAGGGAGTATCGTCGATATCTGCCATCACGCGGACGTAGTCTGCACTCGTTTCCTGCTGGTTTATCAAGACTACCTGGCCCAAGCTGTGCAGGAGGCCGAGCAGGAATACCTCGTCCACAAACCTCTTCTTGAGTTTGTGTGCAATCGCAGTAGCGCACATGGCAGTGCAGATCGAGTGTTCCCATATCAGAGTTTTCAGGGGGCTAGACTCCTTGCACATTTGACGCAGCGTCGCCGCAGCAATGATGCCTTTGAGGGATTTTAGCCCGATAACCACTATCGCTTGGCTGAGCGTAGAGATCTCTCGCTGGCGACAGAACATAGCGGAATTGGCGATCTTCAAAACTCGGGCGGCGAGCGCAGTATCTGTCGCCAAAAGAGATGTAAGTTCATCGGGAGTGATGTCGGGATCTTCGAGTAGTTGCAAGGCGCGAGACGCCACATGAGGCATTGGAGGGAGATCTCCTACCCACGTAACCACTTCACGCCAATCCTTTCCTTTGCGCAGGCGGCCCTGGAATTCGATTGGGAGTTGCTGCTGATTCATTCGGAGTCCTCGAGATCTTCAGATAGTTGAAAGTCTCATCGTGTATCTTGCCTGCTAGAAGGGGTCGGCCGGATTTATGGACACCTAAAGGAGATGGGTCATCGAAGCGCAAGGGGAGGATGCTGATCGTTTCAGCGTTGCCCCCGCATTCGTCGTGCAGGCTCGTAAATGAACCACCACGATAGGATAGTAGCTAGTTTCTGTCCGCCAGGACAGAAACCGAAGACAACATTCACCTTTTTGCATGGAAACGATGTCGGATCTTCATCCACGGAATGAGCGAGCAATCCAAAAAAACTCGCAGAAAACGGCGATTTTTGCCCTATCAGTCCAATCACGCCGGTGCAGATTCAACATCGCACCGGAGCGAAAAGTGTCTTGTTGTCGCTGGTTTCTGTCCTGGCGGACAGAAACTAGCTAAGGGCCGAACCCAGTAAGCCCATCACCGGCGCACATGCCTTAAGTGACCGTATTTATGAGATGCAGCCGACGTCGGCCTACGTACCAAAGAACCATTTAGGTTTTGTACCTCCTTGTCCGATAAATTCAGTGTAACGTCACATTCAAGAGGGTTACCTATGGAATTTCCGACTGAGATCATTGGAGATAAGGGATATATCAAGATCACTGGAGATCTCGATACCGAAACGGCAGGGGAAGCGCTGCGATCAGCGTTCAACGAAATTTACGACAAGGGTAAACGGACCATCGTACTCGACCTCTCAGGTGCACAGATCATCAATAGCTACGGCATCGGCAAAGTGTTGATGTGTTACAAGCGGCTCAAGGCCGAGAACGGGGTGTTGATGGTCAAGCCACTCCAGGGGTTCATAAAGGAAACCTTCGAGCTTCTCATGCTCGACAAATTGCTCCCGATGGACAAGTAGACCGCAAAGAGCTGTCAGGTGTATCTATCGTATTGGTAGGAGTATGTAGAGTGCTCGACTTCTCGACGAAAGAGCCAACGGAACTCTGCTTCTCCTGCGGGCAGATAGCAGAGTTGAGATATATATCTCTCCCAATCGTCAATCATTTGCGAGACTTCGGTGTATTGGATGAGTCTGACGCACTGCGTTTGAAGATTGCGGTGCAGGAGGCCGTAATGAACGGCTTCGAGCACGGAAATCTCGAGCTGGCTTCGGCTTGGAAGGAGGAGATGCAACCTAACGGCGAGGATAAATTTACGGCTGTTCGTCGCGAAAGGCTTGCCGATCCGACCTACGCTGACCGCATGGTAAGAGTGGTCTCTTGGGTGCACGATGGGTTTCTGCAGATCGTTGTGAAGGATGATGGGAGCGGGTTTCTGAATGAAGATGGTGAGTTCAAGGGAGTGGTACCATCCTCCAACGAGCTCTTCTGTTCGGGCCGTGGTTTGATGCTCATGTCCAGTGCTGTCGATGTTATGTTCTTTGCGCGAAAAGGTGCGCAAGTAACGTTGATTAAACAACTTCACCCTCAGAAGGATGTGTGATTGATGGCACTGAAATTTAGACTTAAAGGTCTCGCAGAGACGTTTGTTGATTGGATTACCTGCCCTTGTTGCGGAACGGTCGGATCGGATGACCAAAATTTTGCCACAGAGCTTACAAAGGTCACCTACGAGGGGATTATCGTAGTGCTCCAATGTAAGACTTGTAGCGAGATCTTCGTGCCCAACACGCAGAGGTTGGGTGTCTTGGATGTTGCCGCCTTGAAGGTAGCTGTCGTCAAGGACAGTGTTGATAGTGGCGAGGCTATCCTTGTAGGTATAGAGGCGGTGCGCTTGACTGCTGAGAAGCTGAATGCCCAAAAAAGAGGCGCCTTACACTAAGGAACAATCCAAAAACTCCGTCATCACCGCACGACCACCCAGCTTTCGGCGTGGTGGGACCTTCGAAATAAGCCAACGAAGTTGCGTAATGAAACGCGCTTAGGCGACGTCTTTCAGCGAAAGGTTGTGCTTCTTGAGCGCGCCACTGAAGCCTAACTTATCGATGGTTCGCAACATTCGCGTAGAAACACGTACGCGGACCGTTCTTCCCAGCTCTGGAACGAACAGCCTCTTTGTTTGGAGGTTGGACTCGAACTTGTGATGAGTTTTGTTGTTAGCGTGGCTAACTCGGTTACCGTTTTGGTAGGTTACCCCGGAGATTTCACAACGTCGTGCCATAACTCTTCTCTCTTAAATAACAGGGTGGAGAGAATATAGTGCTCTTGTAGGAATGTCAAAGTCTTGAACTGATGGAAATAAACTGCATGTGCAATCAGTGAGTTACGAACCTATGGGTACTGGTGAGACTCGGATTTTTCCGCCTCAACGAACACGGCTCACCAAAACTTCGAGTCCCTCGCTACGGAGCTCTGTTGAGCAGTCGTTTAATACATCTGGAAGCTACGTCGTGTGGGCAGGCGGCCGGCACCCTGGCCTTTTTGTAGCTCGGCGCTCGCTATGAAGGTTGACGTCCCATAATCGACCTTGGCTATCACTTCGAAATAGCTCCCTTGAGGGGCAAGGATCGACGCTATCGGGTTAATGACGTTTGCACCGGCAATGGCGGTCAATTGATTACGCATGTCGCTTGTAAAGGGGCCGCCGTTCTGTGGCTCTTTAAACTCAACTATTTTTTGCGCGATGTCTCGGGTCATGTCGGCAGAGAGCGCCATGAGAACCTCGACCGGTGCGGCATTTACGTTTACGTTGCTGAGATTGGTGTTCGCCACGAATGGCAACAGCTTCTGCACCTTGTCAGGTGTGAATCCGGGTACTGAGCCGAGTTCGCTTGGGAGTGAGTCAAAGGAGCCTTGGTTTCGTAACGCCGCTTCGGGAGGGAGCTCCCCCTCCATCCCCTTGAACGCCCCCGGTAAGCTCGGCATCTCAAAGCTCTGCGTGTCCTTGTCTAGATAATCAACGATGTTCGCAACCAACTCTTCAGCAGAGAATACTTTTTGAGCTTGCCCCGCGGTGCCCGCGGGATTGAGAGTACTCTTCGAGGGCAGATCCAGTTGGAGAGTCTTGAACAGGCGGGCAAAGATCTCAATGTACTGTTGATTGGGAGTTCCTGTTGCACTAAGGAGCTTTTGAATCGGCAGTTGACCTGCCTCGGATGCTATCAGGAGCGTTATCTTGACGTTCGGCTCGTTCAAACCCAAGAGTTCGCCCGGTATCTCTTGTTCGTTGCTAAATGCCATCCATGCGTCTTGTATGGGGTCGTCATGCGGCGTGACATCATTCTTGATCAGGACTTGCGCGAAATTAACTGCAGATTTCAGTACATACTCTGCCCTGACACGCCGCTCTGCCGCGCTGTTCAGTCGCATCGTCACATAAGTTGACTCTGCCAGGGAAGCCAGCAGGGCAGACGCCAGTACGATCATGAAGATCACAATCAACAGAGCCACCCCCTTCTCTGACCGCCTTCTCTCTGATCCAGTAGCAGGGCCGGTGGGTGGAGTTGTCGAGCGATGTACATCGAGCATTCGAATCATAGCGGGTAGTGTAATATCGAACGGAGGATAGTGAAACGGGCGAACAATACATTGGTTGCGGAGGGTATATGATCGCTGACAGGCGCTCGCTCGTGAAAAGTCGCGTAGGATACCTAGCAAGCCCTAGGAAAGTAAGGTTAGACCCCTGCATGCTGCGAAAGTTAATCTTAGCACCGTTTCCAGAGATGCCTTGTTATACTGTGGAGATTGTGTATGGTGGGTCAGAAGTCAATCAAAGTGTAAAATTCGGCGGTAGGGTGTGATATGTCTCGTGTACTACTTCTAGAGGATGACACCTTTTCGGCATTGGCGCTCTCTTCCCTGCTCGAGGAGGAGGGGTTTGAAGTTCGGTGCTTTTCGAGTTCCGATGTGGCGCTCAGCAGCGCTCTCCAAGAAGTTCCCGATATAGTGATAGCCGACTGGAGTATCGAAGGGAGTGTCACGTCGAGTGACGTAGCCCGACGATTGAGAACTCTCGACCCCGGCATTCGGGTCGTTTTCGTTACTGGGTATGACAGCGAGGAGATCAAAGGCCAGGTAGCGGATCTCCAGCCGTGCATGGTGTTTGCCAAGCCCCTTGATTTCGATCACTTCATTTCTGAAATGAAACACGTGGATGCTTCCACGACAAATGGCCAAGCCGGATGCCGTCAGGAACCGGCGGCAAAACTCGTGTGAACTCGTATGGCAAGCAACTCTCTTTACGATCTTCTCAAGGGCTCCCTATCGCGACTTTACGCCGCCGAACAGGAGATGTTACGTGTTTTGCCGAGAGTCGCAGAGGACGTTTCGTGTTGTGAATTGAGGGAAGCGCTGCTCTGTTACGTCGGAGAAACGGAAAGACGAGCGAAACGCTTGGAGTCCGCGGCGGGCATACTGTCGAGCCCTGTGTCGTCAACCACGTGCTCGGGGATTGCCGGTTTAATTCGAGATCTGATGAACACTGCCGAAGAGCAGGGGGAAGCAGGGATTATCGATGTTGCATTAATCGCAGTGCTCCGCCGAATCGAGTTTTGTGAGATTAGTAGCTACGAGACAGCGCGCTCAATAGCCGAAGCTCTCGGCGAGGAGGAGGTTTTGAAGATCCTAGAAGAGAATCTCCGCGAAGAGGAGGTGATGGAGCGATTTCTGACCGTTCTCAGCGAGGAATTAATCGATGATCAGAGTTTGAGTGGTGGGGCATCACGAGAGCCGTCGTATTCCGTCGCAGGCGCTCATAATGGAACGAGTCGCGAGGGAAGGGGAGGAGCCTTAACCCAAGCGACCTAAAAGCGGTAGCGCTCCCTTATCCACATATTCTCGTGAGGTAGTAGTGCCGATCTCTTTGGCACCGGTTTGCTCGAAAATATCCTCAGCTTTGTCGCACCAATCCGAATCCTGGCAGTGTACTGAGAGTAGAAAGGATCCGGAGCCTCTCGGTGTATCGGTTATGTGAACTGTATGCTCAGGTAGTACCATTCCAAGAACACCCCCCGAAATCATTCCGAAAAGCGCTCCGGCGCCAGCTCCCGCTAGGATGGCCACGGACGAGCTTAGCTGACCTAACTCTCTTAGATTTTCCCAAGCTCCCATGAGCGGAGGTTTGAGATAGCCGATGAGGCCGCCCACGAAGAGCCCAAGAGTTCCTCCATAGGCAACCCCCTCAGGGGCTTTTGTGTCGTTTGAATAGTTGACGTTAATACGGATCCCGTCATGGGAGGGACCTAAGGTAGCGATAACGTCGGCGGGAAACCCGTCCAAGCGCAGCATTTGAACCGCAATGTCCAGTACACGGCGTGTACTGTAGACGCCGGTGACGACATAGCCCTGATAATAACTGTGATAAGGATCCATGACGGCACACTACAACACCCTTCAGAGTCATTGAGTAAGGGGGCTCTCATATCAGTCTCCTAATGCCTGTGTGCATGACGAAGCACTAACACCAGCTTGTTACTTTCTAAGGGGTGTCGAGCCTCGCCCTAGGCATGATCGGAATCATATACCGGCGCCTGCGTTAGCTCTAATCTCCGCCGCTGTGAAAGGTATGACGAAGAATTTTTGGCGGTGCATATTCCTGGTCGCAGGATCTCTGCTTTATTTCGTTAGCTTGGCGGAGTGGGAGGCTCGAAAGGGGATACCTACCAACACCTATATTCGGTGTACTCGCGAATTCAAGCAGCCGGGTTACGGGACACATCTCCCGATCGTGCTCGAACACACACTGATTCGCCATGGTGAGGTGAGCGCTGACGCCTCGGATCGACTACGTCTTTCAGTAAAGAGAGGGTGGCAGGACCTTGTTCGAGTAGAGGCATCTCCGACACTACGAATAGGAGATAGTGGCGCTCTTTCGGATTGGTTGTAACGTAAATGAGGAGTGCTTAAAAAAGCCGCGCTTCTGCTGCGGCCCGCTGCGATATTGCTTTGTCACGCCCTCCAACACCGAGCGCTCATCCTTGGGCGCTTGGTGTTAAAGGTGTCCTCCGCAGATTTCTTGGTTAATCCCTTCAGCGCGAGCCTGTTAACAGAAGTTCTCCGATTCGGCGTCGGTCAAGGTGTCAGTGTTGTTCGAGATAGCTTCAAGGATAGCCTTTGCATCATCTCGAATCATCGCAGAGAGGCCGTTGATTAACGAGACAGTGCGGGTTACGTCGTCCCAGTTCTTCTTTGTGATAGCTTCACACAAAGCTACCGCTAGCGAGCGTTGCTTGGCCAGAATCGTGTCGTACGATTCGAGCCTACGAAGAACACCCGAAGGTACTGACTCTCTTTGGTTCAAGGTCGTTCGGGCTTTCGAGATGGCAGACTCGAGCTCAGTGAATGACTCAAAAAGACGTTCGATGATAGTAGACTCCATTTCCGTTTCTCCGTGTGTCTCTAGACGTGTTGCTTTCCGTGTTTCCTATTAATTAACCAAATCTTGTGCAACTAGTGAGACCTCTAACAGAGAGGTTTCTCGTAACCTTTTGATTGAGGTTATTCACAGATTTTCTCACCCTGTTGCATTTCTCTTCGTATCTTCGCTACAGCCGACGCAATTTTAATCACTGAGAGCCTGGCTCAACCAGGCTTGTTATACGTATTTAGTTGTTTCGAGTATCCTTACCGTTCCCTTGTACCCCTTGGTGGGGGTTCGCTCGAGGAAACCATCCTTGGTTTGTGTGAGCGCTTTGATTGATGTCTAATGCAAAGTCGTTGCCAGTTTGTAAGATATTGAAATGATGTAAGCTTTTAACTTTGTTCGAGAGTATAACGAGTACTTGGGCTGAGTCTGTAGTAAGATCAAATGATTAGAACTGCTTTGTTTCGCGACACCTGTTTCTTTTTAGATCACCGATGAAGATGCCATGGTCGCCTGACAAGACATCATCTCTGTCGGCCAAACAGTGGCAGCGCGTTGAAGTATACAATGATGGCGATCTCTTCTTTGAGGCGCTCGAGGGCGCGATTCGAGCTGCGCAGCGCTCGATTGATATGGAGAGCTACATCTTCATGCTTGATCAGGCGGGTGAGCGAGTGCTCAAGCTGCTCAAGGATGCGGCAACTCGCGGAGTTCGTGTGCGCTTAGCCGTTGATGGAATCGGATCGAGTACGTGGGCGAAAGAGTTACGTACGCGTGCGACCGAAGGGCGTATTTTATTCAAAGTGTACCATGAGCTGCCGTGGGAACGATGGTGGCGCGGAGGCCGGACCGGCCCTGGGAGAAGGAAGCTTAGTGCAGTGCTGCGACGTTTGAATGCACGCAATCATCGCAAGGTTTGTATCATCGATGGGATGCGCGCCTTCGTCGGCAGTATGAATGTCGCCGCGTGCCACTTACCGGCAGTGGTTGGTCAGTCTGCATGGCGAGATACCGTGGTAATGGTCGAGGGTCCGGATGTCGCTGTTCTGGCTGATACCTTCGAGGAGGTGTGGATCGGTTCGTGGCGGCGGTTGCGACGACGTCTGAGAAGCAGGCGAGCTCAATCGAGCGAACTTGTCCGACTCAACGTGCGTCACAAGCAGAGGCAAGCAAACTACCTCGATCTCTTGGTTAGGATTGTCAGAGCTCGACGACGAGTCTGGATAACAAACGCGTACTTCGTGCCGGATGGGTCTATTCTTCGCGCATTGGCTATAGCCGCTCAAGCGGGAGTCGACGTGCGTATAGTCGTTCCTCGGTTCTCAGATGTCGTGTTCATTCCATGGGTCGCATCGGCGTTTCACCTAGGTTTGCTACGAGCCGGGGTCAAGGTTTTCGAATATCAGCTTTCGATTCTGCATGCCAAGACGATGTTGATAGATGATTGGACACTCGTCGGTTCGAGCAATTTAAATCATCGAAGCCTCTTGCACGACCTCGAAGCCGATGTAGTCTTGGTTGATGAGAAAGCATGCACATCGCTCGAGCAGCAGTTTGTCCGAGACTGTCAGGGATCTGTGCCTATTACGCTCGAGAATTGGCGGGCTCGACCGTTCATCGAGCGAGCACTAGGAAGAGTCCTCCTGGCTTTCCGGTATCTGTTGTGAAGATTTATGACTGAAGGGATCGTTCTTCGAATTCTTTCGTACAACATCCACAAGGGATTGAGCGTCGGTAATAGAGCATTCGTGCTGCCCTCTATTCGGACCGCTCTCGCTGCGCTACAGCCCGACATCGTATTCCTGCAAGAGGTCCTTGGTAAACACGACCGGCATGCAGATCGCTTCGACGGATGGCCGCCCCTTCCTCAGTGTGAGTTTCTTGCTGACGGCTTGTGGCCGCACGTTGCGTATGGGAAAAACGCCGTGTACTCGCACGGGCATCACGGCAACGCTATCCTAAGTAAGTATCCGATCGTGGAGTTCGAGAATCTGGATGTCTCGACCAATGCTTTCGAATCGCGCGGGATCTTGCACGCGGTAGTTGATGTTCCCGGTTCGTTGCTCCCTGTCCACTGTATGTGTGTTCACCTCAACATGCTGCGCAGAGGTCGTGAAACCCAGCTCAAGCATCTGTGTCGCAGGGTAGTACGAAGCGTTCCCCGCAGTGAGCCGCTGGTCGTGGCGGGTGATTTCAACGACTGGCGGGAGGACGCCTCCGATTTTCTCTTCAAGGGTATCGGATTGAACGAAGTTTTTCTGGACCTTACTGGAGAACATGCTTCGACCTATCCGAGTCGATTCCCGGTCTTGAGGTTAGATCGGATATACGCGCGAGGTTTCGAGCCGCTCGGCGGTGACATCTTGAGCAGGCCGCCATGGGAGAATCTTTCTGACCATGCTCCCTTGTATGCGGAACTTTTGTTGGAGGAGGGGTAGGAACGGTGAGCAAACCGTGTCGTGTGATCCTTTGCGGCTTTTTTCTTGGAGCATTGCTCACCCCGCAGCACTAGGGAATTTTGTAGAGGCAGAGGTCACCGTCTTGCTTTTCGGGCACCCAATCCGGGAAAGGATAAACAGCGGTGATAACTCGACTGCCGCTTTTCATCTCGGCGAGTACCTTTGCTTTGAGCTGCTGCATTAACCAGGGAACAAGATATGTTGTCAGAATGTCGACATCCGAAATAGGTACGTCCCAAAAATCGCTCCGGCTTATAGATACAGTTCGAACTCCCTTGAATTTCACGAGCAGAGAGCTGTACCAGAACAGAAGAGGATTAATCTCTACACCAACGCAGGTTGCACCTCGCTTGGCAGCCGCAAAGAGGATACGACCATCGCCGGACCCCATATCCAGTAGCTTTTCGCCCGGCGATATCGCCGCGAGATCAATCAATCTCGCGACTCGGGCGTGAGTGGTTGGTACGTAACTCGCGCCTTTGAAAATTGCGATGACTGTGTATGTAAAATATACCCCGAGGAGCAAAAACAGAGAAAGTAAGAGTAGTGCGAGTGCTATATGGCCCAAAACCGGCTCCTCCGCGAAGTTTCTCTGTGCTGATACCTTGTGGGTTACCAGTTCGCCTCTGTGGCTCGGTGGGGTTCCTCCCAGTGACTTGTGAGACCTGACATAGTCGTCGTCGTGTCGCTAGTTACGCATGGCCTGCTCCTCCTGTGCAAGGATAAAGAACAGATTCATCTCAAGGGAGCCACGCGAGCCCCTGAACCCGTGCGGGAAGATGGGGTGCGAGTTGGAACTCGATCGTGTTGGTGCCGCCGCTCCCGACAAGTAGCACCTTGCCCTGACAGCTGGAGATCGGGAGGATCTTCCTGGTACGTGAGCTTACATGTAATAATCTGAAGCTCAGAAGGATGGGAGCTACGCATGGATCATTCAAAGCAAGGCTTGTGCAAGGAGGCGGGCTTGCACTTTTGTGGTGCTTCTTTGTTCGACTACAGAAGCCTCGCTGCTTTTCGTATTTTGTTCGGGTCGGCTCTTTTGCTCAATCTGTATATGCGGGCCGCGGGCGGTCGCCTCGATGCCTTTTATACCGAGTCCGGAATCCTCCCTCTTTCACTCATTGAGCCTGGTGACCGATGGTCATTTCTCGATTCCTTCTCGACCCATAATTCGATTCGCGTTGCATTTGCGTTAATCGGATTCGTCTACTTTGCATATACTCTGGGGCTCTTCACTCGCTATATGAAGTGGATAGTGCTGCTCTGCCTGCTCTCCCTCTATCACAGAAACATGCTTCTGGATGATGGTAGCGATTGGTCCATGAGGCTCTTCGCCTTGTGGACGGCTTTTTTGCCGCTAGGCAGAGTATGGAGTCTCGACGCGAAGTTGTTCCGCGGCTCGCGACTTGCTCACGAGCCGGAGTGCCGATACGCCGCTATCGGCATATGCTGTAACCTAGCTGTGGCATACCTTCTCAATGTCCTTCAAAAGACCGGTGATGGATGGAGCACCGGAGACGCTGTCCGACGGGTTTTATGGGATCCTTGAGTGAGCACTCCCTTCGGTGTTGTGCTGAGAGATAGTTTTCTCTGTAGCTCTTTCACGATCCTCTGCTACTTCGTGTTGGCTATCGAACTTGTGTTAAGCCTTTGTGTCGTTTTTGCCCTCCGTTCGATTGTTGCGCGGCGTATTGTTTGTATAGGCATGATCCTACTCCACGGAGGATTCGGCCTGACTATCTACTTAGGCACATTTGTTCCTCTGTATGTAGCAGTCGCGGTGCTGTTTGTGTCGTCGAATGATTGGAATCGCTTCAGAGTGCCTCGGTACATCGAAGCTTCGCTCAACCGAAGGGCTTGGCTTGTGGAAGGCGCTGCAGTAATGACGCTTTTCTGGTGTCTACATCAGACGATTGTCAGCAATCCGGAGATACCTCCGATGTTTCGTAACGTAGTGTCAACTCATACACCGGAGTGGCTGAATCGTTTCTCGCGTTTTATGATGATTCCGCAGGAGTGGTACCTGTACAGGGCACCAGCGTCTGTTGCCTCCACGGTTCTGATTTCAGCGCGTCGACCAGACGGGTCGCGAGTGGATCCGATCCGCAGCATCGACTTCAATCCTGAAAGTGTTTTTCTTAGTTCAGTATATGCAGGAAAATATTGGGTCTCCTATCTTATTCGCCTAATGCGTGAAGGTAATCATCGTTATAGAAGCAGATTTGCCGAGTATCTCTTCCAACACGGATACGATGAGGTTGAAGTCATGCAAGGAGAGATGGCGATTCCTGAAGCCTGCGGTTCGGCACGGGGTGAGATTTCGCTTAAACCCATATTCAAGATGTTTAGTCCCCAGAAAATTGAGTTTACCGAGGCAAATGTTCTTGCTGGAAAAACAGAAGCCAAGGCAGTAATGAATCAACAGATGTGGGGCTTCGGGAGGGAGTGGGCTAATGGCTCCCAGCTTTATGCAGATTTCAGCATCGAACGCCCTCATCTCGTACTGCAATTCAACTCCACCTTGGAGTGTTCAGTCGATATAAGACTCATTCTTACGCGGGCACCTGACTACGGTATTTTAGATATCAGCGTAAACGACAGCGCGCCGACTCCGGTTAATTCCTATTCTGCTATTGGTGTAGTACGGGAAGAGAGAACTATATCCGGTCCCAAGATACGTAGGGGTATCAACCAGCTAAAAATTAGTTTGCGCCCCGAATCTCCCGCGCAACGAACGAGGTTCGGAATCGATGAGATGTGGCTCAACTGCCGGGAATAACGGTCAGCGCGGCGAGGAGTCTGCATCTTGCCCCGGGGCTCTGTAATCGTGATCACAGCCTACGCAGAAGACGGGTGTGTTGTTCTGCCTCGAGAGAAGGTCGGCAGATCATGACGCTCAGGTGACTCTGCGTGCGCGCCTTTCCGGGGAATACAAGAAAATGGATCACAGCGCCCCTCGGACTTCTTGCGGTCGATCTCCCGGTTACTATCGAGAATTCAGGAGTTCAGACACTACCCAGCTATCGTGTGAGGGCTGCGCTCAACTATCGATTTTGATTGTCGATTTCAGACAGGCTAGGCCTCCATAGGCCCGGTGCTCAAGCCTTGACTTGCCGACACCTCCGAGGTGTCGGCAAGTGCATGCGGCGGCTTTTTGTGGGAACGCTGGAGAGCTTGCCTAAAGCTTTGTATTTGCTACGCTCTTAGCTTTTCCGGTAATCCTGTTGCTCAATCCGAGCTGGGCTATCGTAGTTGTTGTGGCGGAGGCAATCGCCGAGCCCGACGAAGCTGTTTAGGTGTTCTCATACGAGGGATAAAGATGTCACAGCCGGTACGGCCACTGCCTGAGGATAAGGAAGGCGAATTCGATATTCCTGCCCTGATGGCACAGATTCGTGAGCGTATCAAACTTGATGTCGAGAAGAATCGCGATAAGCACACTGCGATCACACCGGTTTCCGCCCGCTTCTCTGATGATAAGGCCCGCAACGCCGGGGATCTTCAGCACTCAGAGGACCTCCGTTTCTTGAATCTGAACTACGCATACGAGACGAAGGTCTCACCGAACGGCGTGGTTACACATCGCAGCGGCCTGCTGGGCAAGATAATAGTCAAGCTCAAAAGGAAGTTCATCTCCTTTCTTCGCAACGCGTTTCTTAGCGACTATCTCGCTGCCGAGCGGTCCTTCAACGAGCACCTCGTTAGATACTTGAACGAGGTGGGGCGTTACACCGATGCGCGTGATACGCATCTCTTCGTGGAGCTCATCCGCAAAATCGACACCGATGTCGGAAGGGTTCGCGATGCTTTGACCCGCATCGATGACGAAAAGAGCGCTGCTATCTTCGCGCTCGGTAATCAGAGTGAAGCTGCTTCCAAGGACCTTATCAACCGTATCGGATTGGTTGATACGATGGTACGCGGCCTGGAGGGCATTGTGGCGAATCTCCCAAGCTACAGAGATGCAGCTCCGCCGATTGCATCAGTACAGGACGGAGGGGCTCCTGCGGGAGAACTCTCGTATCTCTTGCTCGAGAACCGTTACCGCGGTGGTGAGGACGAGATCGGGCGGCGGATCTCGATATATCCGGAGATATTCAAAGGATCTCCTGGACGAGTTTTGGAGATCGGTTCCGGACGCGGGGAGCTTCAAAGACTTTTCAAACAGCGCGGTATTGATTCGTACGGCGTTGATCTCGATGTCGTGATGGTAAACGTGGCGAACGCCAACGGATGTCAGACTCAATACGGCGACGGAATCGCGCACCTGCGCAGCTTGGAAGATCGCTCTCTCGGCGGAGTCATCGCTGTCCAGGTAGTAGAGCACCTGACCCGTGATCAGCTCAAAGAGTTGTGCGATCTCGCCAAGCGGAAGGTAAAGCAGGGCGGTACGATCGTATTTGAGACGATCAATCCTCAGTCAGTACTGGCGCTCTCTTCGAATTATTTTCGGGATCCCACCCATGTGTGGCCGATGCATCCGGACACGCTCGGTTACATCGCCACGTTGTCGGGCTTGAAGGTCGTCGAGACCCGGTATCTGTCGCCCGTCGCTACCTCTCACCTTTTAAAAGAGGTTCCAGTCGACTCGACGTACTCGGCACCGCTCGGCGATGCAATGCAACGCTTGAATGCAAATATCAGGCAGCTCAATTCCCTTTTGTACGGGTTTCAAGACTACTGTTTGATCCTCGAGGTGGTGTAGCCATGGCGAGGATCTTGGTACTCGGGGTAAAGGTTCCGTTCACCCACGGTGGACAAGAGGTATTGGTGGGGAGCTTAGTCAAGCGCCTCAGAGCTCGTGGGCATGAAGCGGACGTGATTGAACTTCCGTTCAATCCGATTCCCAAGGAGAATATCGTGCTCCAGGCGGCCATGTGGCGATCTTTAGATCTATCCGAGTATGCAGGCCAACCGATTGACCTGGTTATAGCCACGAAGTTTCCCAGCTATTTCGCGCGCCATCCACGCAAGAGTGTGTGGCTCGTGCATCAATTGCGGGCGTTCTACGACCTGTACGGCGGGCCGTTTTCGAGTGTGGGTGATGATCCACGCGACGAACAGCTTCGACGAATGTTGATGGAGGGTGATACGAAGACGATCGGCGAGAGCTCTTTTATCAGTACGATCTCCCGGAATGTTGCTGATCGGCTCAAACTGTTCAACGGTCTCGACGCGCGGGTGCTGTACGCTCCGTTGCCGCAGGGAGATCGTTATCGTAGCGGCGATGCGCAACCGTATATTCTCTCGGTCGGACGTCTGTGTCGAATCAAACGTATCGATCTCGTCATCAATGCGCTTCCTCTGATCGATTCCAAGGTAAAGTTGAAGATAGTCGGGGTGCCGGACGAGCCCGGTATGATGGAGTACCTCAACAACGAGATAGCCAAGCACGAACTCGCCTCGCGCGTTGAATTCCTGGGGCGGGTAGGGGACGAGGAGTTGTTGGATCTCTATGCACACGCCGCTGCTGTCTACTACGCACCGTTTGACGAGGATTACGGCTACGTAACCCTGGAAGGGATGGCGAGTGCTCGACCGATCGTGACGGCGCGCGATAGCGGCGGGACGCTCGAATTCGTGAAGAGTGGCGAGAACGGTTTTATTACTGAGCCGACTCCAGGGGGAATTGCAGAAGCGGTGAATGCGGTTGTTCGCGACCCTGAGTTGGGTAAGCGGTTAGGGGCTGCGGGTCGTGCCTTGATTGAAGAGGCAGGCATGATGTCTACCGGATGGGATGACGTATTGAATGGACTTCTGTCGCCCCTGCAGACGACTCCTGCCGCACGAGGCTCGCAGGTGGCAGCATGACAGCTCGCTCCGGCCGCCTCAGGGTTGCATGGTTTCTCGGAGGAGGTTCGCCAGCGACACTATCTTCGTATTGCTCAGAGCAGCTGTTGCCGCTCCTCAGTGAGCGTTTCGAGATTGAGCTCTTTTCGGACTCATTGAGTGTTGTCTCGAAGAGCCTCCCGATGCATCACTATCTCACGGCGTACCGTCGTCATGGTGAGAAGCCCTTCGACCTTTTCTTCTATCAACTCGAAGATGGAACGCAGTGCCGATTCGCTCGTATGCACATGGGGTTGATGCCGGGAGTGTTGTGGGTGCACGATCTTTTCTTACAAGATCACGGCCCTGAGGGGCTCTTCACCAGCCCGTGGGAGCGTACGCTTTCCCAGTTTCGAGATCTCGGTATCGCCTTTTATGATCGAGCCAATGCGCCTCATCAGCTCTGGCCACAAGCGTACCGAGAGGTGTCGCTGGCGCCGGTGCTCTTGTTTAGCTCCAGTTGGGCCATGGGAGAGTTCACGAATTTTATCTCAGAGCGGATTGAGCCATATCCTGGGGGGCAACGGGTGGAGTACGTGCCGGTCCCTGTAGCCGTGAATAACGGATCCCGCTCTCCGGATACGTCTGTAGCTTTGCAGCTGGCGAATGTGGGGACTCCAAACACCGAAGATAGGGGATACAAGATTCTTCCTGCGCTCCGAGACGTGCAATCTGAATGTCACATGACATGGCTGGTCGACAGCTCCGAAGAGTCTAGGGCTCGAGCGCTCGTCGAGGAGTTTTCGGTGGAGGACCGGGTGACGCTCGTGGTTGGGCGCAGTGTTGAGAGGTGGAGTGAAATCGTCCAGCGGTCTGATGTCGCGCTCCACATGCATCGCAGTCCCTTCGGGCACCTCGCCCCGTATTTACAGATCTCGCTCGCAGCGGGCACTCCGATAGTTGTCTCGGATGCTGCAGAGGGATCACAGCTCCCGCGAGATTGTGTTTTTCCAGTGGTTCCAGGAATGTTCGAGTCTGCTGAGCTGAGGGAGCTGTTTCAGGCGCTGAATCGGACACCCCTCGACGGAGTTGCTCGGCGTGGACGCGAGTTTATCCTCTCGCATAGCGATGTGAAAGTGGTTGCGCATAGGCTCGCCTCGGTGCTGGAGGAGAGCAGCGAGGGGATTAAGCGCTGTATGGACAGATGGGAGCTTCTGCAGCGCCGAGCCTCTGAGGCGTTGATAGCTGAAGTAGTCGGTCTTGCGGGTAAGGCTCCGGACGGATTTGAGGCCGAGCAGATCGTGCTCCCTGCGGCTCGCGAGTTGGGTTGGTTGTCGTAGAACAAGCAGTTCTCGCCGCATCGCGCCACGGCGCCGATGACGGTGCTGCTACCGTATGCCGCTAGGCAGTCAACCCTTATTGGGAGAACGAGCGCTGTATGGTATAACCCTACATCATGAGTGAACGTTCATCTTCAAAGATCATCTGTGACCGCACGGCGGTTTCCGCGCGCGACGTCATCCTTACAGGCGACCGCCCAACCGGTCCTCTTCATCTCGGGCATTACGTAGGCTCGCTCAAAGCGCGCGTGGATCTGCAGGATGTGTGCAAGCAATACATACTGATAGCGGATATGCAGGCGCTCACCGATAACGCCGACAAGCCGGAGAAGGTACGAGACAACGTCCTGGAGGTGATGCTTGATTACCTCGCAGTGGGTATTTCTCCCGAGAAGTCGACGATCTACCTGCAGTCAGCTATCCCAGAGACGGCTGAGCTTACGATGTACTTTCTCAACCTCATCAACGTTGGTCGACTCTCGCGCAATCCGACCGTGAAGAATGAGATCCAGCAGCGCGGATTTGGAGAGGAGGTTCCCGCCGGCTTTTGGACCTACCCAGTCAATCAGGCGGCGGATATCGCTCAGTTCAAAGCGACCATCGTTCCGGTCGGCCAGGATCAGGTCCCGATTTTGGAGCTCGGGAATGACATCGTGCGCACCTTCAACCGGCTGTACAAAAGAGACGTTTTCCGTGAGTGCAAGGCGCTGACCCCCAGCACCGGATTGTTACCCGGGACGGACGGAAACACCAAGATGAGCAAGTCCCTCGGTAACGCGCTCTATCTCTCCGATCCGTCTAACGTAGTCGCGAAGAAGGTCAAGAGTATGTATACCGATCCGAAACACCTGCGTGTCGAGGATCCAGGGCACATCGAGGGCAATGTGGTGTTCTCGTACCTCGATGAATTCGATCCCGATACTGCGGAGGTCGCTCGATTGAAGGAGCACTACCAACGAGGTGGTTTGGCAGATGGCGTTGTAAAGGCGCGGCTGATCGAGGTACTCGAGTCCTTTTTGACCCCGATTCGTCAGCGTCGTGATGAGTTCTCAAAAGACAGGGGCGAGGTGCTTCGTCTCCTCAAGGAGGGAACAGAGCGCGCTCGAGGTGTCGTACAGTCGACTCTCAAGGATGCTCGGGAGGCGATGGGTATCGTAGAGTTGTGAGCAGCCTAGTTCGTAAGCGGGGTTAGGCGAATAAGAAGGGGGAATACAAAGAGAGCGGGAGTTCAGCGAGGGTGAGGGGGATAGAAAAACCGGTATGATATCCCGTCGCTGTCCTTGGTTTGGCCTCTTTGTGAAGATAAACCCAGCGAGTGATTTTTTCAAAAATCACTCGCGCAGGGTTTAAAAAAGCTTCTTCTATCGGCTCCTCCCGAGCCGCACCCATATGCACGGCGCTTTAACTGGTGGTGAAAGGCCCAATCGCTAGCCTCATTGTGCTGTTCTCCTTCTCAGCAAATGTCGATCGGTAGGTCAGCTTCTTGGTTAATTAACGCGGAAACGCGGAGGTAGCAGCCGGGTATCCCGAGTATCGGGATCGTCTCCTTAGTTCTGCTGCTCTCGTGCACTAGCTCTCATGAGTATCTTCGCAATCTCCATCCTTCGGTCTCCGCGTTTTCCGCGGCTCCGCGCTACATAAGCAAAATATTCGGACACCGAAGAACTGATTTGCTTACCGAACGAGGCATAGTTAGTTTCTGTCCGCCCGGACAGAAACCGAAGACAACATTCACCTTTTTGCATGGAAACGATGTCGGATCTTCATCCACGGAATGAGCGAGCAATCCAAAAACTCCCAGAAAACGGCGATTTTTGCCCTATCAGTCCAATCACGCCGGTGCAGATTCAACATCGCACCGGAGGGAAAAGTGTATTGTTGTCGCTGGTTTCTGTCCTGGCGGACAGAAACTAGTCAGCATCCTGTGGAGAACACAAGCGTCGACGGGACTGTCGCTCGTCACACAAGCGTTATTATCGGAATGCACCCTTGGGCACAGCAAGAACCGAGAGGCCGCCATCGAAATGTAGTAGTCTTGTCTCTCTGAGTCTCTTGGTATCCGTGAGGCAGGAACTGTTCGGATGAAAGGTGCACCACAAAATCAAAGGCTCTGAAGCGCGAAGCTATCATCGGATAGTCGTCTGGATCGCGCATAATCTGAGTCTGTTTACCCGGTAATGCGTGTATCGTGCCTGTGAGTTTCAGCTCCTCTCGGAGGGCTCGAAGCATTCCAAAGTCAGGATCTTCATCAGCCCTGAGTTTTTCCCATACGGCGAACTCTGTCGGGCGCTGACGACAGCGTCCATCGATGAAACGTTGCTCGGCCTCGTACAATTTCAAGGGGGTTGAGTAGGCGGGAAGATAAAGAACGTCGAGACGAACGACAGCTCCCACTCGTATCAGCCGCCCAGAAGAGTGATCTACTTCAAGGCGAGTTTCACCCTTCTGGATCTCGTCTGAAAGATCTTCGAGTGACTTGTGGCGACCGGTGCCGAATTTATCAAGTGGGATTGAGAAATCATTGAGGAATTCGGGGAGCCAATCCCGTACCGCTTGGGCGTCGGCCGGACAGCGGGGGGGCGAGCAACGGCATGTTTCGAGCTTTTCGAACATTTCCCTTTACTTCAACAAGTTTAAAGGAAACTAGCAGACGGTAGAGATCGCTTCAAGCTGAAATTGCTGTACAGCTCATAAATATTCGTGCGGCAACAGCGATTCGTGGGGAGTGTCTTGCTTCTTGTGCGCCGCCTCGGCAGCGTACGTACTGTTTTGTTATGAATGCTCATGTCGTCAGGTTTATGCACGGGAGAGTAATAGGTTCTCCTCCTCAGCAAACATCCTACTCCTCGAACAATCTCTGCTGCCTCTTGGGGTTTATCGTCACTGGGGTTCCAGCGGGATAGTTCCCACTAAAGCAGGCATCACAGAACTTGCCTGGAGTCGACCCTACGGCGCGATAGAGGCCATCCAGCGAGAGATACGCCAGCGAATCAACACCGATGAACGCGGCGATCTCCTCGATTGAGTTGTGCGACGCTATGAGCTCACCTTTTTCAGGAGTGTCGATGCCGTAGTAACAGGGGTCGGTTGTCGGAGGCGAGGAGATACGCAGGTGGATCTCCTTGGCTCCGGCTTGTCGGAGCATCGCTACGAGCTTTCTACTCGTCGTACCCCTCACTATCGAGTCATCGACGACGACGATCGATTTTCCACTCAATACGGCAGGGTTAGCGTTCAACTTGATCTTAACTCCGAAGTCGCGGATTGATTGCTTCGGTTCGATGAAGGTTCGACCGACATAATGATTTCGCACCAGCCCCATCTCGTAGGGAAGGTTAGCGGCTTCAGCATATCCGATCGCAGCAGCTACGCCCGAGTCAGGCACTGCGGTTACGAGGTCCGCCTTGACTGGATTTTCGCGCGCCAGCTCCGCTCCCATATTTTTGCGGAGTTGGTACACATTCTTTCCAAAGACGTTGGAATCGGGGCGCGCAAAGTATACGAACTCGAAGATGCACGGTGCTTCGCGGGCGAACCCGAAGGGGTAGTAGCTCTTGGTTGTTCCGTCAGGAAAAACTTCTATTAGCTCTCCCGGCTGCACGTCGCGGACATAGGTGGCTCCGATCAGGTCAAAAGCGCAGGTCTCCGAAGCGAATACGGTTGCCCCATCGAGCTCTCCCATCGCCAGAGGTCGTAAGCCGTGAATATCCCGCACCGCCATCATTCGATTCTCGAACAGCAGGAGTAGGGAAAATGCTCCTTTGAGTCGGCTCAGTGCAGCTATGACGGATTCCACCAAAGGCTTAGTCGTGTCACCGTGCGCCAGCAGGTGCAGGATCGCTTCGGTATCCGAGGTGGAGCCGAAGATCGATCCTTGTTCAATGAGTTCACGACGGAGTTCGTCTGCGTTGATCAAATTCCCATTGTGCGCGACGGCTGCGTGTCCCAGAGCGATCTCGGCGACGAACGGTTGTACGTTCGCAAGCTTGTTGCCTCCAGCGGTAGTGTAGCGCACATGTCCGATCGCCACGTCGCCGGGGAGCTTCGTAAAATCGAAGCTGCCGAATACGTCAGCGACGAGCCCGAGGCCTTTGTGAGAATAGAAGTGGGGGCGGTCTGCTGTTCCATTGACAGAGACGACTCCGGCACCTTCCTGCCCACGGTGTTGCTGTGCGTAAAGGCCAAGATAGGTGAGGTTCGCCGCCTCGGCGTGCTTCCACACCCCCATCAATCCGCACTCGTCGTGGAACTTGTCCAAGGTAATCATTGTTAGGCCTCGAATAACTGTGCCAGTCCGCTGAACCATACCTTGAAGGCTGCGTGTGCGTCGAGCTGAGCTACGCCCTCTACTGTAATCATCGTACCTCCAACGCTACCTTCCGCAGAGATCGCGAGTCCCAGTTCGGTACACACTCTCTTCACCTCGTTTACCACGGCTGCGGAACAGCTCACGAGGAAACGTGCACCGGTCTCAGCGAAGAGTAGGGCATCGGCGCGCTCGAACGATTGTAGCATAGAAAGCTTCGCACCCAGAGGTTTATCGTACTCCTTGAAGCAGCACTCCGCCAAAGCTAGGCCGAGTCCCCCTTGCGAGAGGTCGTGGCACGACTTTAGGAGCCCCTTAGAGGCGAGGGTTGTGATAGCTCGACAGGTCGTACTCTCGAGTTCGTAGTCGAGAGCTGGCAATGCGCCACGCTCCTGTCCATGGATCTCTGCGAGGTATGCGCTGCCACCGAGCTCGTGCTCATTAGTGGAGCCGATTACGAGAATCACGTCACCCTCACTTTGGAAGTGTGAAGGAACACCGGTTGAAACATCCTGTATCAGGCCCACCAGGGCTAGGAGAGGGGTAGGCTGAATACCCTCACCGTTAGTCTCATTGTACAGGCTCACGTTTCCGCTGATAACGGGGATGTCGAACGCTCGTGCGGCCTCACCGAGTCCCTTGATGCTTTCGGCGATCTGCCACATCGTCTCCGGTCGTTCCGGGCTCGGCATATTCAAACAATCAGAGATCCCGAGGGGGGTCGCTCCCGTAGCAGAGATATTTCTCAAGCATTCGGTGAGAGAGAGTGCGGTTCCACGACGTGGGTCGATTGCGCAGAAGCGAGAGTTGCAATCGAGAGTGATCGCAATCCCTTTAGTGTTTCCATTGGGGGCTTTGACCCGTACCACGCCAGCATCGCTACCCGGATGTACTACCGTATCTCCACGAACTGTAGAGTCGTATTGATTGTAGACGTCGTGACGCGAGCAGAGGTTGGGAGAACCGAGCATCGCGAGCCACGTCGCATTGAGATCCTTGGGTGCCGGTAGGCTTGCAAGCTCGATCGGTGCGGTCAGCGCTGGGTCTGAAGGCGGAGTGGTCGGCCAGTTGTACTCCGGCACCGCACTCGTGAGGAGCTTGGCTGGAATCGAAGAAACGAGATCTCCGTGCCAGAACAGCTCGACGCTTTCGCCGTCGATCACTTCGCCGATGGCAACTGCGTCGAGCTCCCATCGTTCGAAGACCTTGATCAGCTCGTGCTCATGTCCGGCTTCGACTATGAAGAGCATCCGTTCCTGAGATTCCGAAAGCATGATCTCGTACGGGTTCATGCCGGTTTCACGCTGTGGAACTCTATCGAGGTGGATACGAACACCTGTCTTGCCGCGATCCGCCATTTCGAAGGATGAGCTGGTGAGCCCGGCCGCTCCCATGTCCTGCACCCCGACCACGCGCCCGCTCTTGAACGCTTCCAGGCACGCTTCGAGCAGCAGCTTCTCTTGGAAAGGATCGCCGACTTGGACTGTTGGACGCTTGGCCTCCGAATCGTCGCCGAAGGCCTCCGATGACATACTCGCTCCGTGGATACCGTCACGTCCCGTTTTCGAGCCGACGTAGAGAACGACGTTGCCCACGCCGGCAGCAGTACCAAGAAATATCTCGTCTTTATCCAAAACGCCGAGAGCGAAGGCGTTCACCAAACAGTTGCCGTTGAAGGACCGGTGAAACGAAAGCTCCCCACCCACCGTCGGGATCCCCATGCAGTTGCCGTAGAAACCGATCCCGTTCACGGCACGTCGGAGGAGGTAGCGACTCTTAGGGAGTGCAGGGTCTCCGAATCTCAGGGAGTTGAGAAGCGCTATAGGGCGCGCACCCATAGTGAATACATCGCGCAGGATTCCACCCACTCCGGTAGCGGCGCCTTGAAAGGGTTCGATGAAGGTAGGGTGGTTGTGGCTTTCCACCTTGAACACGACGGCCTGGTTGTCGCCTATATCGACAACGCCTGCGTTCTCCCCTGGGCCGATTAATACCTTGGGACCCTCGGTGGGGAGGGTTCGTAAATGCACCTTGGTGCTCTTGTACGAACAGTGCTCAGAGAAGAGGGCCGAACAGATGCCGAGCTCGACCATATTAATGTCACGCCCGAGCGCCTTTGTTACGGCTTCGAATTCATTAGGTTTAAGGCCGTGGCTTTTGGCATCTTCGAGGTTCGCGGATCGTCGCCAGGGCGCGGTAGTTGTCATAATGATGTTTCCTTGAAACGGACGGGGCGGAGTGTATACCTGACCGAGCTTACACTCAATCTTTCTAGCGAGGCGGTCTCGGTAATCGAGGCCCAGGCCCTAGTGATAAGACCCAAGTGATAAGACCCCAGTGATAAGACCATCGTGATAATTGAGCTTACCAGAGCCCACAACCTGAGGTATGCTTACTAAACAACAGTTGATAGCCGCATCGAAAAGGAGAGTCTATGGCACCACACGAGGCAGATGCGGTTTTTCGTTCGGTTTTAATCCCTAACGAGCTCCTTGAGGCAGGCCGTGAGACTTCAGTAGTGGAGCTTCACCACCTTGAGGTTCGTCAAGAGCTGAGCGGATCCCTCGTCGAGAGCACTTCGTCCCGTTGCGTCTTTGAGATTCTCGCCCCCGATGGGCGCTCTTTGATTAGTCTCGAAAGGGGTGCCTAAGTTCACATATGGCGGAGCACGGAAGTGTATACGCCACACTTGCGAAAAGACAGCAGTACATGAGTGTGGTCAGCCTCACACACGATGGTGTGGAATACGCTGTGCATGCACAAATCGTTCCGGTGTCTCTCGAAATGGTACACTGTTTCGATAAGCCATCATTTTTCTTGAAGATACTAAACGATTCCGCCAATCAAATTTTTGGTATCCGACATCAAACTACTAACGGGGTAAAAGTCTGTAGCCACTGCAGCTGAGCGGTTTATTCTCATTGTCGGTTTGAGCTCGGATCGTTTACCGTAGAGAGAAGCACACAATACGGTTGTCCTTGGGGGGCAGAACCACTTAAACGATGAGGCTGGGTTCTCATGGTAGCGGAAAGGTGTTGTTTAGTGTCGAGCGGCTTGTAGCGAGGAGAAGGGTCCATGGGCAATAATGGTGACAGTGATTTTCAGAAGCTAATCCAAGAAGATCGTGAAACCCGTAAGAAGTCAGCTTGGAAGGGTACGATGCTGGAGTACCTGGAGCTTGTGCGCGAGAATCCCGCGATTCACAAGCTCGCGCACAAACGTTTGTACGACATGATCAACGATCAGGGCACGGTCGAGGTCGATTTGGAAGAGAATCCCCGACTGAAGCGAATCTTCAAGGGAGAAAAGCTGCGTGTCTTCAATTTCTTCGCAGACGAGTTCTTCGGTATGGAGAAGACGATCAACCAGATCGTTCGCTATTTCCACTCTGCGTCCCTCAAAGGAGAAGAGAGCCGCCAGGTGTTGTACCTCGTTGGGCCGGTAGGCTCTGGTAAGAGTTCGCTCGTCGAGCGTCTCAAGAAGGGACTCGAACAGCTTCCGGCGATTCATGCCATCGAAGGATGTCCGATGTTCGAGGAGCCGCTGCACCTCGTTCCTCGCCACCTTCGCAAAGAGTTCTCCAAGATGATCGGCGCCGAGATCGAGGGAGATCTCTGTCCAGTGTGTCGTTATCGTTTGAAAGAGGATTTTCAAGGTAAGTGGGAGGAGTTTCCGGTTCGAACCTACGAGTTCAGTATCCGAGCCAAGCGCGGCGTTGGTGTTGTGCCCCCTGTCGATCCCAACAATCAAGATACGAGCGTGTTGATCGGAGGTGAAGATATCTCCAAGTTAGATCTCTACTCTGAGGGCGACCCACGGGTGCTCGACCTCACGGGGGCGCTCAACGTCGGTAACCGCGGTATGGTCGAGTTCATCGAGGTATTCAAAAACGAAACCGAGTACCTGCATGCCATGATTACTGCGACGCAGGAGAAGTCGATACCGGCGCCTGGACGTCACGGTATGATCTACGTCGATACATGTATCGTGGCCCACTCCAACGAGGCGGAGTGGAAGAGATTCAAGAGCGACCACACCAACGAAGCGATCCTCGACCGTATCGTCACCGTCAAGGTGCCGTACAACTTGCGACTCTCCGAGGAGGTAAAGATCTACAAGAAGATCATTCGGCAGTCGCAGTTCACAGCCGATATCGCTCCGCACACGATCGAGATTGCGTCAATGTTCGCCATCCTTTCGCGTCTCGAGCCGACCAACAAGTGCGACCTGATGACGAAGCTCAAGCTGTACAGCGGAGAAGAGGTAGTCGAGAAGGGTAAGACCAAGAGGATCGACGTAGTCGAGCTGCGTGAAGAGGCGAAGAGCGAGGGGATGAACGGTATCTCCACTCGCTTCATCATGAAGGCGCTCGACAATGCGCTCTCCGATAACATCGACATGAACGCGATTCATCCGATCTCTGTTCGTGAATCCTTGGTCCAGATGGTCAAGGAGGCTGACTTTGCCGATGATGTGAAGAAGCGCTACCTCGAGTTCCTGCAGGATACCCTGCACAAGGAGTATCTCGAGGTGCTCGAAAAAGAGATTACGAAAGCCTTTGTCTACTCGTATCAGGAGCAGGCTGAGTCGCTCTTCCAGAACTACCTCGATCACGCGGAATCATACGTCACCAAGAAGAAATTCAAGGATAGAAGTACCGGCGAGGTGCTCGAGCCTGACGAGGGCTTCATGAAATCGATCGAGGAACAGATCGCCATCATCGGAACCGCATGCGACGGTTTCCGTCAGGAGGTGATCGCGTATCTCTGGTCGGCAGGTCGCCGCGGAGAGAAGGTGAGCTACGAGAGCTATGAGCCGCTCAAGGAGGCTATTGAGAAGAAGCTCATGATGAGCGTGCGCGATGTGTCGCGTATCATCACCAAGGCCCGCACGAGAGACGACGACCAGCAGAAGAAGTACGGTCGTATGGTTGAGCAGCTCATTCGTAACGGATATCCCGCAAGTTGCGTGGATGTAATCCTTAAATACGCTGCCAACAACCTCTGGAAGGATTAACGGCTAGATTATTTCGAGTCTGAGAAAAGCTGATGTCGACGATCTTTCGCCCTTACACACCGACCTCGCAACGTTCGGATCGGAGTGCCCGCGACAGGATGAGGCATCGGCAAAAGATCAAGGACTCAATCCGCGACAACATAGGCGATATCCTCGCAGAGGAATCGATTATCGGGCGCGATCGGGACAAGATTATCAAGATCCCGATCCGCTCGGTCAAGGAATACCGCTTCATTTACGGGGAGAATGCGCCCGGAGCCGCGCAAGGTAACGGCGAGCAGAAGCCCGGTGATGTCGTCGATCCCGGCAGTCCCGATGGTCAAGGACCGGGGCAGGGTGGTGGCAATCAACCAGGAGTCGATGCCTTTGAGACGGATGTGACGCTCGAGGAGTTGATAGCTATCATGTTCGATGATCTCGAACTGCCGGAGCTGGAGAGAAAGGCTATCAAGCAAGTGATGTCGGATGACGCGCGTAAGCGCAAGGGACATCGTAAGGCGGGTATACGACCGCGTCTCGACAAACGGGCAACGGCGAGAAATCGTGTGCGGCGTAAATTATCGACTCACAGGCGAGAGGAGCCCCCGCAAGACGGCGAAGAGAAGCGCTTCCCGTTCCACAAAGACGACATGAGCTACTTTCATATCGTACCGACCACCAAAGATGCGTCGAACGCAGTGGTGTTCTGTATTATGGATACCTCCGGTTCGATGGGAACGGTCAAGAAGTACCTCGCGCGAAGCTTCTACTTCCTCCTCTTTCAATTCGTTCGTCAGAAATACAACAACGTCGAGGTGGTATTTATCGCGCACCACACCGAGGCCAAGGAGGTAACCGAGGAGGACTTCTTCCACAAGGTAGAGTCGGGCGGTACGTACATCTCCTCCGGTTATCGAAAGGCACTCGACATTATCGAAAGTCGGTATCACCCGTCGTTGTGGAATATCTACGCCTTTCATTGCTCAGACGGTGACAATTTTTACTCGGACAACGAGCGCGCCTTACAGGCGGCAGACGAGTTGTGCAAGGTGTGTAACCTGTTCGGGTACGGTGAAATAAAGCCGTCGGGGAGTGCCTATTACAGCGGCAGTATGTTGGAGGTTTTCGGACAGCTCAAAGCCGATAACTTCCACATGATTACGATTGAGAAGAAGGAAGATCTCTGGGAGGGATTCAGGAGCTTCCTGATGAAGGACAGAGTGAGCGGCGTTTCGGCGCACGGGAAAGTATTTGGCGGAAGTGAGGGCGCTGCTTCCGCTGCACCGTAGGAGCGTATGTCATTCGATATCGATGAACTTACAAAGTGGGACGATAAGATTCTCGAGTGGGTCGAGCGCTTCGGATTGAAGTGCTACCCGCAAGAGTTTGAGGTGTGCGACCATCACGAGATGCTGGGCTACATGGCGTACACCGGGATGCCGTCCCACTATCCACACTGGTCGTACGGTAAATCGTACGAGCGTCAAAAGACGATGTACGATTACGGAGTCTCAGGGCTCCCGTACGAAATGGTGATTAACTCCAATCCGTGTCTGGCCTACCTAATGCGTGATAATACGTTGCTGCTGCAGGTGCTCACGATTGCGCACGTGTATGGACACAACGATTTCTTCGCCAACAACTTCACCTTCACGAGCGGAACCGATGCCAAACACGTGCTGGAGAATTTCAAGAGTCACGGCCGGCGCATAAGCTCGTACATGGAAGACCCATCAATCGGTATTGAGGAGGTCGAAAGTGTCATCGACCATGCACACGCTGTGTGTTACCAGCGTTCCCGAAACCTGGCGATCAAGCAGCTCTCAAACGACGAGCAGCGCACACGAGCCTGGCAAAGGGCGCAGCCGACACCTGATCCGTGGCGGGATATTCACCCTCCGCAGGAGTACGTGGAGCCGAACCTGTCGAGAACCCCGGTCGAACCGGTGGAGAATCTGCTCGAGTTCATAGCCCAGTACAATCCCTATCTTCCGGAGTGGAAGCGCGACGTTTTGCAGATAGTCGACAAGCAGACCCAGTACTTCATGCCTCAGATGGAAACGAAGATAATGAACGAGGGGTGGGCGAGCTACTGGCACCACAAGATCCTAAATTCTCTCGATCTGCCGCAAGGCATGCACCTCGAATTTCTCGTACGTCACAACCAAGTGCTGCGCCCGCATCCAGGCGGCTTGAACCCGTATCACCTCGGGTTTGTGCTCTGGCACGATATCGAACGTCGTTGGAACGAAGGGGATACGGGTCGTGAGTGGACGGATGATACTCCGAAGATAGATCCGCAGACGCAGGATGAGAACGACACGCCGGGCCGTAAAAAGATCTTCGAGGTTCGGGAGTCAGACCGAGATAGGTCATTCTTGAGACGTTTTCTGACGCGAGAGTTAATGGAGGAGTTGAACCTCTTTCAGCACGAGCGGCGTGGGAAGGAGCGTGTCATTACCAAGGTAGCGGACGAGGAGAACTGGAAGGATCTCCGTGATACGCTGATTCAGAGTGTGGGCACCGGGTCGATCCCCGTCATAAAGGTCGAGGATGCTGATTTCGGTCGGAATCGAACGCTCTACTTGAAGCACCATCACGACGGGCGCGATCTCCAGTTGGAGTACGCAGAACACACCCTCAAACACGTTGCCCGACTGTGGGAGCGTGAGGTGGTGCTCGAGACGAGTATCAATGGAAAGGGATCGCTGTTGAAGATCGTAGGCGAGTCTCTCAAGATAGAGCGGGTGTAATCTGAGGGTGGGTTGAACCGTATCGTATCTACTCGAATCCGCGAAGACCCCAAGAAATAGAGCGGGCGAGGTGGGCTCAGAGCCGCTTCACCCAGATCTGATTCTGCCGCACAAAGGTACCGAGGGTAACACCCTGTTCGACGCTGACGGTAATTTCGGCTTTATCGTCGACCTGCTTGGCCGCTACCATGACGAATCCTAGAAAATCAGCAGGGGGAAATTGTGGGAGATCGAGTCCTTTACCGGATATTCCGCAACTCGAGACCACTATCTTGTACGCTCGAGGACCGATCTTACTTATCTGAGCGTTTGCGCGAGGTTTGTTGAGCATAATCTTGAGAACCGGAACCCTTCCCGGCTCGAGGTATTCAAACTGATAGCCCAAGAGCAGATGCAAGATTGCACCACGAATTGTGGGAGCTGCGGCCGGTGCGGCGGGCACAGGAATCGCTTCAACCCGCGCAGGCTGCGTCGCTGTAGCCGTGGGCAGAGGCGTAGAGGTCGCCTGTGCAGTCACCTGGAGCTCCGGATTTTTATCGATCTGCGGGCTCGGCGAAGGTATGGGGGACTTCGGCACAGGCTGCGATTGCTCTACGGTCGGAGTCGGAGCAACGACCGTCGGCTCCGCTGTCGGCCGAGATAGAGACGCTTGTGTAGGTTGCGCTTCCAGAGGCATCGGAGTTGGTTCCGCCACCGTTACGGTGGCCCGAGCCGTGGGTTTCACCGCTCGCGGCGCCTGCTCGCTGCGCTGTGCGATGGAGACCTCTGCGATGGTCAACGTCACATCCCGACCACCGACAGCCACAGTAAAGGTTGGCTTCTCGGCAGCAGTGAGATCGACTACCAGGCGCAGCTTGTCAGCGTGGGCTCCGACCCGAATACCGGAAATTACCGAATTCGAAGACAGAGGAAACTTCTCTGATCGACGGGTCTTGCACCCCGAAACATCCACGACCAGCCTGGAGGGGTTAGCGAGGTAAAAAGCATTGGCTGTGATAGAGGTTGGAGCCGAGATCTTCACCGCTGTAGAATCGCCTACACTTTGGACGGTTACGATCGCCGAGCCGAGCTGGCCCCCGTTTTTAGCCCCCACGACAGGGATCTTTTTGGAGAATGGCTGGGCGGCGAGATCGCCTGTCGGTATGAGCACCGCTAGAACCACAGCTAGTATCGTCGATTGCCGCGCAACGGGCTTAAGCACTAAAGGCATGATTCCTAAGCGAAACACTTGAACACGTTAGTAGAGGTATAGATGCCTCAAATCACTCAACGGCGCTAGCCTACTTACGCCTTAACGCAGCAGATAGAGCACACCTGATATTAGATACGTTGTTTCGATTCGCCGTTCGGCGCACTGAGAAGCAGCGGCACGTTCATGGCCGGTGGAGATCTCGCTCTTGGGGCCAATTAGTAAAACGACAACGAATCATCTTCTGATGGTATCTGATTATAGAGACCTTTCGTGGCGAGGCGCTGCCGCTCGAGGACAATCTTGTTCTCCTCCTTGGCGCGCTTGATCTTCCGTTCGCAGACAAGCAACGCCGCCGGATACGGGCTGGTGAGAAACCACCGTTGGCTTTCTCCCCTGCGTGCCTCAATATCGATAACGAGCCTTCTCGATTCGGCATTAGACTCATCGAATCCCTCCGCAGTGACCTCGATCCGCCCTACAGTGCTGTGGATCATTTCGAGCTTTGCTCCCCCCTGACGTTCCGACATCATTACAATCGTATCGGCGAAGATCGATACCCAAACATCCACTTTGTCCCGATTTTCGATACGTGCGTCGAGCTGCTCGGACTCCCCCAAAATAGAGAGGTCCTTCTGGAGGTTCCCCTTGAACATGATATCCACGGTCAGATCTTTTGCATGTGCGCCGTATGCATATCGACGAGCAGCGGAGCGTGCTGCTAGATATTCGAGCATTGTGCGGGGCTTGAGGTCTCGCCAGGCACGTGCCGATGCGAATTGAAAGGCAAATGGAATGGCGACGAACCCCGCCCAAAAGATCCAAGGCAAGCGCAACCCTACTGCCACAGTGCCCGTGATGATCAAGATGACGAAGCTAGCGCTCACTCCGCGCGACTGAGCACGAGCTATGAGCTCGAGCTTCTCCTCGGGCGGCACCTTTCGCCAGATATCGAGGTACGAGCCATCCGTTTTGAGCCCTGCTTTAGCTGCTGCCATTGAATACCGGGTAAAAATTGCCTAACTAACGAGATAAGTAGTCGAGATCTCTAGCTCGTACCGACTTCACTATCGCAACTCCTACAGTATTAAGCACATCTCATACCGGTCCAATCAACCTCTTTGTTCGGTCAAAGTAGTTCTTCACCGGTGTGACGTTGGGCAACTGCTACCCGCTCTCCTGGAACCTCACAGAGCGAAGTGGCGAATTGTCGTAAGACGGTATCCTGAATACATCACGAAAGAGTCATGACAGATAGGAGCACACCTGCTAGTAAGTTGCTTACGTGCGAGGGATCGGTGTGGTGCTTCGACGAAGCGGCTCGGAGCCTCACATTTTTTTAGAGTCAGAGGCTCCACGGTTACGGTACTATGAGGCTATGGGGTGCGCCTGCCTGATGCAGAAGCGCTCTCGATACCCGAGACAGGATTAACGCATGCGTAGCAGTCCGACACCATCAGATCACCGCAGGGGGCGAGGGATCTCTACCGTCGAGATCAGTCTCGTGATCGTAGTGGTGGGAGCTATCATGCTCGCTGGCTTAGGCGTAGCAACGATGATGTTCCGATCGAGTTGCGGACAGTCCTCTCTTACTCAAGTCGTATCTGGAGTTGCAAAGGACCCCGATCTGGCTGCGGCACTCGCTGACACTAGCGATCCGCTCGGGCGCGAGTGGGCTCGCGGAGAAATAGACCGGATCGTTCGAGAGAAGGCTCGGCTCTCGAGCTGTATCAACCTCGAGGGTACCGTCCAAGGCGCATACCAGGATAAACCAGACCAATACTATTACTTTTTAGCGTTGATGCCGGGCGAGTCGGCGGTTTTTAAAGATGGCACGCAGGTGCGAAACAACTCGGCAACCTTGAGTTTGGATCAGGGATCGTTAGCGTCTGCCGGACTGCTTACGGTCGCCTACAGAGCCACAATATTTTCCGGCTCCTCTTACTCCAGTCCGCTCTCAATGGCTTACACAGTGAGTGCCGCCGCGGCACTCAAAGAGGGGGTGGTCTGGGGTACGGGGACAGACACCGGTACAGACACCGGTACAGACACCGGTACCACTACTGGTACAACAACCGGCACCAATACTGGTACTGACACTGGTACAACAACCGGTACAACAACGGGTACGGCCACCGGCACCACTACTGGTACAACAACCGGCACGGAAACGGGTACGACCACCGGCACTACTACTGGTACAACAACGGGTACCACTACCGGAACTGCCACTGGAACCGATACTGGAAGCGCCACTGGAACTGATACCGGAACTGCCACTGGAACTGATACTGGAACTGCCACTGGAACCGATACTGGAAGCGCCACTGGAA